>CAXTIY010000236.1:0-5727 GCA_964244215.1 uncultured bacterium | reverse complement strand
AGATTTCGCCCGCGAGCAAGAGCCATAGGAAGAGCGTGCCGAAGGAGCGGCCGCCTAAAACGAATTCTGCGGCGCCCGCGGACTTGCCACGCGAGCCGAGCGTTGCGATGCCGAGCGTCGCGGCGACGATCGCGGCCACGATGCCGAGCGCGAAGAACGCGTTCAGGGTAAGCGTCGCGCCCGGGCACGATCCAGTGCGTAACCGGCTCCGATAAATGCCGGCGTCAGCACGATCCACGTGACGATGTAGACCAAGAGAAACGGTAGCCCGAAGACACGCGGTTCGAGACGGTTCGCAAGCGGTATGCCGAGCGTCAGTGCCAGCACCGGTATCGCCGCGAGGATCACGGTAAGCCGCGTCGTGGGGAGCGGCGGCGGTAATTCCAAAGCGACTCCGTTCGAGCGAGGGAAGTTACGCGCGGCGCGGGGCGATGAAGAGTTGCGCGAGGAGGAGGCCGGAAACGATTTCGACCGCGGCAATGACGGCGTTGAGGGCGATGGTGGCCGCATCCGCGGCATCGCTCTGAAGAACGAGTAGAATGGATTCGTAACTCAGAGCGCCCGGCACGATGATGATTACGCCCGGAATCAGCAGAACTTCTTGCGGAATGCGGGCGAAGCGCGCGCCGACGTTGGCCAAGAGGCCGACGACCAGCGCCGCTCCGAACGTCGCGACTTGAAAAGCCGGCGAGTTTGCGAAGAGCCGGTACGTGAGTTCGGCGACGGCGCACGAACCGAACACCCACGGCAGATCGATCGGGCGTGCATCTTCGAGAACGCCGATGCCCGTTGCGATTGCGATCACGGCGCCCGCGAGCGCATACCAAGGAATCGGCACGTAGGCGATGCGCGAGACGTGCAAGGCGCCCGGTCCGAGAAGTGCGATCCCGAGCGCGAAACCGCAGCCGAGCGAGAGCAGCGTCATCAGCACGCTGCCCAGGCGCGACGTACCGGCGACGAGATTACGGTACGCGAGTTCGTGTAATGCCGTCGTCAGTTCGAAGCCGGGCAACACTTGGACCACACCCGCCACGATCGGCACGTACACCGCGATCGGCGCCACCTTCGTCGCGTAGAGCGTCACGATGAACGTCGCAAAAAAGCCCGCGAGGACGACGAAGAGCCGTTCGACCGTTATCGAACGACGCGCGACGACCGCGACGGCGCCCACGGCAATGCCGACCGAACCCGAGCAAATGGCTTCGTTATAATGGCCGCCGAGCACGATCGATACGCCGACCGACAGCACGCAAAACGCGGCGATCGTAATAAATGGCGAGATCGTTTGGCGGGAGGCGGCGATGTGTTCGATCTGTTCGAGCGCGACGGGCGCGGCGAGCGTGCGCGCGAGAACGCGGTCGAAGACGATGTTGAGCAGCGCGAGGCGCCGCAGATCGATACTGCCGGGTTCGAGCCGCAGGAGCACCACGCGCTGCGAATTCGGCGGCCCGCAGGCGGCCGTGATGCTCGTGGGCAGCGCCGTTACTTGCAATTCGAGATCGAGTACGCTCGCGGCGGCATGCATGACCGCTTCGAGTTGATCGGTCGCGGCGCCGGCTTGATGGTACGCGCGGCCGAGCGCGATGACGAGCGCCGCGCGAACGTCGCCCGAGACCGCTTCTTTCGCCGCCTGCTGCGATGCGGCGATGCCGGCCGTGTTCATAGGGGCCCTTTAGCGAAGCTGCAGTCGAACTACTGTCGTGCGGTGAAGGGGCGGCGATGAACGCTCTCCTTGAACGCCGTAAGCCGATCGAGAAAATTCTTGCCGAGAGCGACGAACGCAGCGCCGGCGAGCACGGCCTCAAACGCACGATGGGCGTTTGGGGCATTACGGCGCTCGGTGTCGGTGCGATCATCGGTACGGGTATCTTCGTACTCACGGGCAAAGCCGCGGCGCTCAGTGCGGGCCCCGCGGTCGTGATCTCGTTCGTCATCGCCGGCATCGTGAGCGCGCTTGCGGCCTTGTGCTACGCGGAACTCGCCTCGACCGTGCCCGTCTCCGGCAGCGCCTATACGTACGTGTATGCGACGCTCGGCGAGTTTATCGCGTGGATCGTGGGCTGGGGCTTGATTCTAGAATACGCGCTCGGTGCGGCGACCGTCGCGATCGGCTGGTCCGGTTATTTTTCGGATTTTCTGAAGGCGACGTTCGGGATCGCGCTGCCCTTGGCGATTCGAACGAATCCCTTCGACGGTGGCGTGGTGAACTTGCCGGCGGCGCTGATCATCCTCTTGATATCGGCGCTGCTCATTCGCGGCACGCAAGAGAGCAACACCGTCAATAAGATCATCGTGACGGTGAAGCTCGCGATCGTCTTATTCTTTATCGTGATCGGCGTCGGCCATATCAATCCGGCGAATTGGCATCCGTTCGCGCCTTTCGGCGTGAGCGGAATCATCAACGGTGCGGGGCTCGTCTTCTTCGCGTATATCGGATTCGATGCCGTGTCGACGTCCGCCGAAGAAGTGAAGAATCCCGGCCGGGATTTGCCGCGCGGCATCATCGGCAGTCTCTTGATCTGCACGTTTCTCTACATCATCGTCTCGGGCGTTCTAACCGGTATTCTCAAGTACACGCAACTCAACGTGCCGTCGCCCGTCTCCTATTCGCTCATTGCGATCGGGCTCGGCTGGGCGGGTGCGATCGTGGCGGTCGGCGCGATCGCGGGGCTTACGACGGTGTTGCTCGTGATGCTGTACGGTCAGAGCCGCGTCTTCTTCGCGATGTCGCGCGACGGAATGTTACCGCCGATTTTTTCCCGCGTCCATCCGAAATTCAAGACGCCGTATCTGTCTTCTGCGCTCATCGGCATCGTCGTCGCGATCGTCGCGGGAGTCGGCCAACTCGACGTCGTCGCGAATCTCGTCAATATCGGCACGCTATTCGCATTCGCGCTCGTCTCGATCGGGGTCATCGTCTTGCGCCGCCAAGCCCCGGATCTCAAGCGCGGGTTTCGCGTGCCGTGGAGCCCCGTCATTCCGGTGCTTTCCGCGCTCGGAGCGCTCGGTCTCATCGTCAAAGGGCTGCCGCTCATGACGCTCGTGAGCTTCTTCTCCTGGATGATCATCGGGCTCGTGGTCTATTTCTTGTATAGTCGCAAGCACAGTAAGATCGATCCGGCGTAAACGATCAGTTTCGAACTCGGGCGTACTGACGCAGTCATGCGACGCTTAGAGATATTCTTTGGAGTCCGCCCAAACCGAGGCCAGCGGTTTGCGCAATCCGCGGCAGATCGCGATCGGCAGATGCTGCTCCTCGGGCAATGCCGTAACGTGACGAGAACGTCGTCACGACGGTTCGGCTCGCGTAGAGATGTTCGGCCTTGAAACACGAGCCGCCGATTTGCACGAGCTCTTCGCCGAAATAGTCCCTCGTGCCCCAAAGCCAATACTGGTTGTGGACGCTGATGACCGGAACATTCGGTGTGAAGAACGCGACCGCCGAAGCCCCGCCGTAATTATGCAAGCAGGACGGCGCGTGCCCGATCCGCCGGCGGAAGCGCATCATAGACGCGCGCGACGGCCATTTCCAGTTCGGGCCAGCCATGCATATCGGCCCAGTCGCTCGGCAACGTCGACGTTCGTCGCGGAAGAATCCATAGTGAGCATTGACGAGCAGATGCACGCCGAGCGTCACTAAGCTGCGATCGCCGGAACGCCGACTTGCTACGCATGTTCGGCAAACCTACTCTAATTCAAGAACGTTTCTTACCGACTGCACGCCGCTCGGTGCGACAAAGTTTCCGTTCACTTGCTCGGATGCGGGGCCCAGCCGCGTTGCCGTCCACCATGCCACGACCGAACTCGCCCTGACTTTCTTCGAACGTACGATCGGATCCGGCGATCGCGCCGCAGGAAAAGTGTCTAAACGACTTTGAAGAGCGAAGACCTTGTGTAAGTGGAGCGTGTAAGCACAGCCACGTGCTGCTTTTCCCATCTGGCGCGACGAACCATCTTAACGCAGTAATCCGGAACGTTCTCTTACGAATTATGTCGTGTTCTTATGCACTACGTCCTCGCTCTCGATCAAGGTACGACGAGTTCGCGCGCCATCGTCTTCGACGCATTCGGCGCGATCCGCGGCCTCGATCAGCGAGAGTTTCCGCAGCACTTTCCGCAGCCCGGTTGGGTCGAACACGATCCGCACGACTTGTGGCGCACGCAACTCGAGACGGCGCAGGGTGCCCTGCGCGACGCGGGCGTGAAGGCCGCAGACGTCGCCGCGATGGGAATAACGAATCAACGCGAGACGGTCGTCCTCTGGGACCGAATAACCGGAGTACCGGTATACAACGCGATCGTGTGGCAGGACCGACGCACCGCGAACGTGTGCGAAGAGCTCCGATCTCGCGGGCTGGAACCGACCGTACGCGAGAAGACGGGTTTACTGCTCGACCCGTATTTTTCGGCAACGAAGATTGCCTGGCTACTCGATACGATTCCGCAGCTACGCGCGCGAGCGGAGCGCGGGGAGATCGCTTTCGGAACAGTCGACACGTGGCTAATCTGGAACTTTACGAACGGTGCCTCACACGTCACCGATTATACCAATGCTTCGCGAACGTTGCTCTTCGATCTCGTTACGCTCGATTGGTGCGACGAACTCCTCGAAATATTCCGCATTCCGCGGCCCCTGCTGCCTCGCGTTTTGCCGTGCACCGCAGATTTCGGTATGACGGCGCCTGACTTACTCGGCGCTAGCTTGAAAATCGCGGGCGTAGCGGGCGATCAGCATGCGGCGCTCGTCGGGCAAACATGCTTCCGAAAAGGGTTCGCTAAAAATACGTATGGCACGGGATCGTTCTTACTCGTGAATACAGGCGATGAGATCGTTCGTAGCGAGCACGGATTGCTCACGACGATTGCGTATGCGACGCAGCCGAAAAGCGCGACCTACGCCCTAGAGGGCTCGATCTTCGTTACGGGTGCGGCCGTGCAATGGTTACGTGACGGCCTCGGAATGATTGCGGCGTCGTCGGACATCGAGGAGCTTGCAGCGCGAGCGAGCGATAACGGCGGCGTATACTTCGTTCCCGCATTCGCCGGTCTCGGAGCGCCGCATTGGGATCCATACGCGCGCGGCACGATCGTCGGCCTGACGCGCGGCAGCACGGCCGCGAACATCGCACGCGCGGCACTGGAAGCGATGGCGTATCAGACAGTCGACGTGGTCGACGTCATGGCGCAAGAAGGCGTGCGGCTTGCGGAGCTTCGCGTGGACGGCGCCGCGGCTAGGAACGACCTGACGATGCAATTCCAGGCAGACGTGCTGGGAGTCGATGTGGTGCGGCCGTCCGTAGCGGAAACGACGGCGCTCGGAGCCGCACATTTGGCGGGCCTGTCGGTCGGACTTTGGCCGGATTTCATTACGCTCGAACAGCAGTGGCAAGAGCAGCGTCGCTTCACGCCGAGCATGGGCGCGAGTGCGCGCGACGATCTATTGCGGCACTGGCAGCGCGCGGTCGAGCGGTCCAAGGGCTGGGCACGCGAATGACCGCGGCTCGCAAACATTAACGATTTGCTTGCACTCCGATCGAATCCGTACTATTACGACCCGCGATATTTCGCAGCGAACGTTTTTGATCCGGACGGCGAATAGCCTCGAAGCGGTGTACAGAAGTTGGCAACATCCTCAAGCTCGTTAATGCCCGGCTCTCGCCGCGCATCTAAACATTCGATACGAACCAAACGATGAAGGCAATGACGCCGGCCAATGTCGTCAGTAAA
>CAXTIY010000235.1:0-5752 GCA_964244215.1 uncultured bacterium | reverse complement strand
ATCGATCTGAGCGGACGCGTGAGCCTCGTGACGGGTGGCAGCCGCGGCATCGGCGCTGCGGCCGCACTCGAACTCGCACGCGCGGGTTCGGCGGTCGCGTTATTCGACCTCGACGGCGACGAAGCGAGTCATACGGCCGCCGCGATCGAGCGCGAAACGGGCCGCAAGGCGCGCGGTTACGCGGCCGACGTGCGTAAGCCGGAAGTTTTAAAGCAGATGTGCGATGCCGTCGCGCAAGACTTCGGTTCGCTCGATCACCTCATCAATAACGCGGGCGTGCAATTCATCGCGCCGGTCAGCGAATTCCCCGACGACAAATGGGACCTCGTGACGAGCATCAATCTCGACGGCGTCTTTTACGCGACGAAAGCCGTTTGGCCGCACATGGTCGCACGCGGCCGCGGTCGCATCGTCAACATGGCGAGCGTTCAGGGGCTCATCGCTTCTCCCTACAAGTCCGCATACGTCGCCGCGAAGCACGGCGTCGTCGGATTGACGAAGGCGACCGCGCTCGAAGGTGTGGCGCTCGGCATCACGGTCAACGCGATTTGTCCCGGAGCCGTTATGACGGATCTCATTCGCAATCAAGCAGCCGGGCTCGTCACGCACTATGGCGGCGGCCTCAGCGAAGACGAAGCGCTCTCGCGCGCGTTCCTAGAGCAGATGCCGAGCAACACGTTCATCGATCCGCAAGAAGTCGGTCAGCTCGCGGCCTACCTTTGTTCCGACGCGGCGCGCTCGATTACGGGCGCACCGATCTCGATCGACGGCGGCTGGGCCGCGCACTAACGCGCCTTAACCGACTACGATATTAACGAGTTTATCTTTCACGTAGATCTTTTTGCGAATCTGTTTGCCGTCGATATAAGCGATTACGTTCGGGTCGGCGAGCGCGAGAGCGAACGCCTCCTCTTCCGTAAGGCCGGGCGCCACCGATAGCCGCGCGCGAATCTTGCCGTTGACTTGGAGGACGAGTTCGACCTTGTCGACGGCGAGCGCTCGTGGATCGAACGCGATCCATCGTTCGAGATGCACCGAGCGCTCGAACCCCATACGGTGCCATAGTTCCTCGGCGATATGCGGGGCGAACGGCGCGAGGATGAGCGGCAGCACCTTAACGGCATAGAGCAGCGCAGGATCGTCTACGGTCGCGGGGTTGAGCGCGAGGCGCGTCATCGCGTTGACGAGTTCGTCCAAACGAGCGAGCGTCGTGTTGTAGTGGAAGCGGCGCGTGAACGTTTCTTCGCTTCCGGAGCGGAGCGCCGCATGCACGCCGCGTACGACTTCACGTTGCACGTCGCCGCGCAATTCCGGCAGCTCGTCCGTAGCGACCGTACGCGCCGCCAGCAGATGCGGCTCGCACGCGCGCCACACGCGATCGAGAAAACGCACGCGCCCCGCGATGCCTTCGTCGGTCCATTCCATCGTATCTTCGGGCGGCGTCGCTTTGTAGAGGAACAGCCGCATCGCATCGACCCCGGTACGCTCCGCCGTTTCGTCGATCCCTACGACGTTGCCGCGACTTTTCGACATCTTCTCGCCGTTGCGTAAGACCATGCCCTGATTGAACAAGCGGGCGAACGGCTCATCGGGCCCGTGCACCCAGCCCTTATCGTGAAAATACTTGTAGAAGAAGCGTGCGTAGAGCAAGTGCAGCACCGCGTGTTCGGCACCGCCGATGTATTGATCGACGTTGAGCCACGGATCGACGCGCGCGGTATCGAACGCCGCGCCCGCGTCGCGCGGGTCGAGATAACGCACGTAATACCACGACGATTCGAAGAACGTGTCCATCGTATCGCTCTCGCGCCTGGCGGGTCCGCCGCACTTCGGGCACGTCGTCTCCATGAACGCGGGATCGCGCGCGAGCGGCGAGCCTTCGCCCGTAATCGGAACGTTTGCGGGCAGCAGAACCGGTAGCGCCGTATCGGGCACGGCGACTTCACCGTGTTCGGGGCAGTAGACGATCGGGATCGGCGTGCCCCAATAGCGTTGCCGCGAGATCAGCCAATCGCGAATGCGGTAATTTACCGTACGCGTGCCGCGGCCGAGCGCTTCGAGGCGCTCGCCGATCGCGCCGCGCGCGAGTTCCGAGGGCATCCCCGTAAACGCTTCGCTCGCGACGAGCCGGCCGTCCTCGGTAAAGGCTTCCGTCAGCGGACCGTTCTGCGGAGCGTGCGGGTCTTCTACGACGCGGACGACGGGCAGACCGACTTTGCGCGCGAATTCGTAATCGCGTTCATCGTGGCCGGGGACGCCCATGACGGCACCCGTGCCGTATTCGGCGAGTACGTAATTCGTCACCCAGATCGGAATGCGTTCGTTCGAAAGCGGATTGCGCGCGTAGGCGCCCGTGAAGACGCCGTCCTTTTGCATCAAGCTCGTGCGCTCGAGTTCGGACTTATTCTTAATCGTCGCGGCGAACGCTTCGACGGCGGCGCCGGCCTTCGGGTGGCGCGCCGTTAAGTGCGCGACGAGCGGATGCTCGGGGGCGAGCGCGATATACGTAACGCCGTACAGCGTATCGACGCGCGTCGTGTAAACGGCGATCGGATCGTGCGCTTCTTCGACGTCGAACGAAAACGTCACGCCTTCGCTGCGACCGATCCAGTTACGCTGCATCGAGCGAATTTTTTCGGGCCAACCGTCGAGCCCGTCGATCGAGTGGAGCAGCCGATCGGCGAACGCCGTAATCTTCAAAAACCACTGCGAGAGGTTGCGCCGCTCGACGAGCGACCCGCAGCGCCAGCAGCGTCCGTCTTCAACCTGTTCGTTCGCAAGCACGGTTTGGTCTTTAGGACACCAGTTGACGGGAGCTTCCCGCTTATAGGCGAGGCCGTCTTCATACAGCCGTAAGAAGAGCCACTGATTCCAACGATAGTACGTCGGTTCGCAGGTCGCGAACTCGCGCGACCAGTCGTAGCCCGTGCCCATTAAGCGAATCTGGCGTTCCATGTTCGCGATATTTTGGCGCGTCCAGTCACTCGGATCGATACCGCGTTCGATCGCGGCGTTTTCCGCCGGGAGTCCGAACGCATCGAAGCCCATGGGATGTACGACGTTATAACCGTGCATGCGCATCATGCGCGCGAAAGCGTCGCCGAGCGTATAATTCTTCGCGTGGCCGACGTGCAGATCGCCCGACGGATACGGCAGCATTTCGAGCACATAATACTTTTCGCGCGGATCGTCGTCGTTCGCGCGATAGAGCGCTTCACGTTCCCACACGTCTTGCCAATGTTTCTCGATCGTACGAAAATCGTACGTTTGCGGGGCTCGTTCATCGACCATTCCGCTCACTTCCCCGCCTAAGATGATTCAACTTCGCAGCCCGGAGTCGGAACCCGAGCGGCTGCTAGAGCTGGAACTCCATGCCGTCTTCGGCGACGAAGACGCCCGCCGCACGTGCCTCGCGAGCCGCGGGCGAACTCGGGTCGAGCAGCGGCGACGAGTTATTCACGTGCGCGTAGCCGACGCGCGTACCGCGCCCGAGTTTGCCGAGCGACGCGAGCGAACCGTCGGGGCCGCCGACCGGCAGGTGTCCCAGGCTCTGGGCGGGCTTGGGAACGCCCAGTTCGCGAAGTTCGTCATCGGACCAGAACGAGCCGTCGAGGAAAGCGAGCGACGAACGCACGACCGCCGCGCGTAAGGGCTCGTCGAACGCGGCGAAGACGGGCGCGAAGAGGACGCCCGTGCCACGGTCGTTGACGATTTCGTAGGCGACGACGGCGTCGCGCACGGTGCGCCGGCCGTCGTAGCCCGGCGTGAGCCCGGCGACCGGTATGACGCGGATTTGCAAGCGCTCGTCGAGCACGAACGACTCGTCGCTTGCGATCGTGTGCCACTGGTGCGGCGGGTTCTGAAACGGCGCGAACGCCGGCTGCGATTTGGCGACATCGCGCACGGCCGCGCTCGAATACAGGTCGAAGTGATGTTCGCCGTCTTGGCGTAAGACGGCGAGGCCGCCGAGATGATCGACATTGGCATCGGTAACGAGGAAGCCCGCGATCGGCGTACCGCGCAACCGGTTCGGCTGCAGCGGCGGAAATGCTTCGATCTGCGCCGCGATGTCGGGCGAGACGTTGACGAGCCACCAGCGTTTACCGTCATCCGACACGGCGAATGACGATTGCGTGCGATACGGACGGTCGCCACGCCGCGCGGCGTGACAATTCGCGCAGCCGCAGTTCCACTGCGGAACGCCACCGCCCGCAGCGGAACCGAGGACGCGCACGATCATCGCGCGAGCGCGGGCTCCGGGCGGCGCGGCGCGAAGGCGGGTTCGGGTTCGGAGTCGCGTAAGGCGACGATCTTGTCGTGATGCGGACTGAGCACGCAAGCCGGGTCCGTCAAGCCGGCGTCGCCGGCGAGCAAGAAGGCTTGGCAGCGGCAGCCGCCGTGATCGATTTCGCGCCGGTCGCACGAACGGCACGGTTCGGGCATCCATGCGGTGCCACGATACGCCATGAACGCCGGGCTCGTGCGCCACGCGGACTCGACCGATTGTGCCGCGACGTTCGGAAAGGTGAGCGTCTTAATGGTCGCCGCGGCGGGACACGGGAGCATGCGTCCGTCCGGCGTCACTGTGAGCGCGACTTCGCCCCAACCGTGCATACACGGTTTCGGGAGTTCTTCGAAATAGTCGGGCAGCACGTACGTGATTTCCATGCTGCTGCCGAGCCGAGCTTTGGCAGCCGTCACGATTTCCGAGCCGCGTTCGACCTGCTCGCGTGAAGGCAAGAGCGCGCCACGATTTTTATAGGCCCAGCCGTAGAATTGCACGTTCGCGAGTTCGAGCCGGCGGATGCCTTCGCGTTCGGCGAACGCGATGACGGACTCGAGCGTGTGATGATTGAGGCGATGCAGGACGTAGTTGAACGTCAGCGCGACGTCGCGTTTCGCGACGCTGCGCAGCGCGGTGAGCTTACGCTCGAAGACGTCGGTGCCGGCGATCTGCGCGGCCAAAACGGGCTCGGGCGCTTGAAAGCTGATCTGCACGTGAGCGAGCCCGGCCGCAAGCAGATTATCGAGCAGCGCGTCGTCGAGGAACGTGCCCTGCGTAATGAGATTCGTATACGCACCGCGTTCGGTCGCGCGCTTCACGAGCGCGACGAGATCGTTTCCGCGCAGCGTCGGTTCGCCGCCGGAAAAGCCGATCTGCACGACGCCGAGTGCCGTCGCTTCATCGATGATGCGCGACCACGTGGCGAGCGGCAACTCTTCGCGCGGCGAACCGAGGTCGAGCGGATTATAGCAATACGGACATTGCAGATTGCAGCGATACGTTAATTCCGCAAGGAGAGAAAGCGGATTCGGTGGCTGTGGTGCTATCATGCGTCGATCACGAAACCGCGCGAGACGAACGCATCGAGCAGCGCGCGAACGTCTCGCTCGAGTTCGATCGGATCTGCGTCGAAGCGTTCCGCGAGTGCGCGTGCGATGTCGCTCGTATCGCGCGCCCCATCGACGAGTTCGAGCGTCGCTGTGGCCGTTTCATTGAGCTTGACGATCCCTTCGGGAACCAAGAGCATCGCTTCGCCGCACTCGCCCGCGCGTAAACGCACGCCGCGCGCAAAACGGTACCGAGCCGTCGCGTTCATGAGAAGACGCCGCAATCGAGTGCCGTCGCGTCGAGCATGCACCACAGTACGTCGCATTTGAAGCGCAACGCAGCGACGCAAGCATCTTGTTGCTCGGGCGTTTGCGCGTGCTCGAGCACCCACGCGAGCGCCGTGTCGGCGTCGCGTTTGGC
>CAXTIY010000234.1:0-5756 GCA_964244215.1 uncultured bacterium | reverse complement strand
ATCATACCGCTCGGTACGGTGAACGAACTCGCGCGGACGCTCGCGATACCGTTCGACGTCGCCGGTGCATGCGCGCTCTTGGACAGCGGCGCGACGAAGCCCATCGACGTCGGAAGCGTCAACGGCCGATTCTTCTTCAACGAAGCGAGCATCGGTTTATCGACGCACGTTTCGAGGGAGCAGACCGAAGAAGTGAAGAGTCGCTGGGGTATGCTCTCTATTCCGATCGCGACGCTACGGTCGCTCGGCTCCATGCGCCCCTACTGGCTCGAGGTCGAAACGGAGTACGGTATCCGCCGCTTTCGCACCGTGCAACTGACCGTCGCCAATAGCTATCGCTTCGGCGGTGTGATCGAAAACATCGAAGCGCGGCTCGACGACGGATTACTCGATCTCTACAGCATCGACGTGCGCCACTGGTGGGACGCGTTTTCCGTTATCGTGGCCGTAGCTTTACGGCGTTTTCCTAAAGCGCATTGCGTAACGGATCTGCGCGGCCGGCGCTTCATCGTGCGCTCGCGACACGCGCATCGCGTGTTCGCCGACGGCGAACACGCCACCCAAACGCCTGCAGAATTCGTCGTTCTGCCGGCGGCGCTCGAGGTTTACGTACCGCAGATAGTCGGAAAGCAAGCCGCATGAACTGGTTTACGCCGACATCGTATATGCCGCGTATTTCGGATATCGATTACGTGCAATTGCGGGCCGACGGCGTACGCGGCGTCATCGTCGATCTCGATAACACGCTCGTCGGCTATCGGTCACTCACGCCAGACGCGCAAGACGCCGACTGGGTCTTGCAAGCGGCCAATCACGGGATCCGCGTTATCATGGTTACGAATAATTCGACGCCTTGGGCCGTCGGTGTCGCAGCGCAACTCGAAATTCCGATCGTCGCGAACGCACACAAACCGCTCGGTCGCGGCTTTCGGCGCGCGCTCGAACTGCTCGAATTAACGCGTGAATCGGTCATCGTTATCGGCGATCAACTTTTTACCGACGTACTGGGCGCGCGCATATTCGGTCTGCGCGTTATCCTCGTCGACCCGCTCGTCCGGCACGATCCGCTCAACACGCTACCGCTGCGGATCGCCGAGCGCTGGCTCTTGCGGAAATTCCCGCGTACCCACGCGGATCTCGCCGACCGCACGAATCTGTAACGCTTTTTCACCCGCCGAGCGTGGGCCGGTGTAAAGCGTGGGCGGTGCCGAGGAATACGCTGCGACCGGGGCGACGATAGCTAGCGCCCGGCCGATGGCCGCTACCGGAGGCGTCGATGTCGATTTGGAACCTTCCCCCGAAACTCCCTTACGCGTCGCGTTCGGAGTCGAGCTCGAACGCAGCGGCGGCAAAACGCGCCTCTGCATCACCCCGGGCGACGAGGTCTATTGGAACGTCGCCCGGCCCGCGGGGCCGCTCGACGAAACGTCCGCGCGGGAGGCGATCCGAGCGCTTGACATCGGTACGGGCGATGATGAGGCCGTTAGTACCGCACTCGCCCAAGCACGGCGCATCGCGCGTAATCGTTTGAGCGAAGCGCGCAGCGCCTTCGCGCATCGCGCGCTGCGCGAGCTTCGCGCCGATAAGCTTCGGCTTAGACGCGATGCTTAGCGAATAGCGAATTCGCATACGGCGCGACGAACGCCGGTAACGTCGCGCGCAACGTCGTATCGATCCACCCGTCCGGGCGTTCGAGTTGCGTAACGAGCGAGGAGCGGTGGAGGTCGTCGCGCAGTCCGGGCGTTAGCGGGAAGAAAAGCGCGATGTAGAGCGCGACCCATAAGAACACGATCGCCTTGAGCGAGCCGACGATCGCTCCCCCGAGGGCGTTCACGATGTTGAGCAGAGGCAACTTCGCGACCATCGAGAGCACGCTCCCGAGTGCCAAAACGATCGCGTACGCGACGGCTGCGTACGCGACCATCCCGACGATGTGCGTGACGCCGGGCGACACGTGCACGTGCGCCGCGATGAAGCCGTCCCACATACCGGGATAGCGAAACGCCGCGAAGATCCCGAAGGCGAGCGCGACGGCTCCCGTCAGTTCGCGAACCAGGCCGACTTTGAGCCCGCGTAAAAGTCCGAAGAGCACGACGACCGCAATGACGATGTCGGGCCACGCGAGCCCGGTCACGACCGCAATTTTGCTCCGCAGCGCTCTTCGAGCGAAGCTAAGATGGCGCCGATCTTACGATCCGCTTCGGCGTCGGTCAACGTCGCGTCGGGACGTTGGAGCACGATGCGTACCGCGAGGCTTTTCTTATCTTCGCCGATTTGCGCGCCGCGGTATTCGTCGAATACGCGCACGCTTGCGACTTCACCGTTCGCACCGGCGCGGACCGCGTGCTCGATATCTTTCGCCGGGACGTCCGGAGAGACGATGAGTGCGAGGTCGCGTGCGATCGGCGGATACTTCGACGGTGCGCGATAGCGCGGCACGCGATAGGCCGGCAGATCGGCGAGCCGCATCCAGCCGGCGTAGACGCGCGCGTCGACGTCGTACGCGGCGACGAGGCGCGGATCAAGCGCCCCGACGATCGCGGCATCCCGATCGCCCGCGAGCAGCGCAGCCGTTTTGCCCGGATGCCACCCGGGACTCGTCGTGCTCACGGCTTCGGGCGCCATACCGCACAGCTCGCGCAACAGCGCTTCGGACTCACCTTTGAATTGCAGAAAGCCGCTATCGCGCCAAGCGGGATCGTCGCTTTTCGGCAGCACCGCGAGCCACGCGACGCCCGCCGTCTCGTACGACTCGGCGCCTTCGAACACGTGCCCGATCTCGAATACGCGCAGCGGCGCGGCGGTCGCGTAGCGTGCGGCGATCGCGAGCAGACCCGGCACGAGCGAGAAGCGCAGATAGCGTTGATCTTCCGAAAGCGGATTGCGAATCTCGACGACTTCGCCCGGCAGCGCGATACCGATGCGCGCGTACGTTTGCGCGACCGTCGCGGGTTGCAACGACAGCGTGACGGCTTCGCGGTAGCCCGCGGCGGCGAGCGCGTGCGCGACGCGGCTCTCAGTGCGATACGCCTCGCTCGTGACCGCTTGCTCGAACACGGCGGGCATTTGCGCGACGATGCGATCGTAACCGACGATACGCGCGACTTCTTCGACGACGTCTTCGGGAATGCGGACGTCGCCACGCCACGGCGGCGATGCGACGTCGAGTTCGCTGCCTCGCGCGACCACGCCGAAGCCGAGCGCGCGCAGTGCCGCGCTCGCTTCGGCCGCCGTGACGTCGATACCGAGCAACGATCCAAAGAGGGTAGCGGGAACGGCGATCGGCGCTTGGGCGGCGTCGCTTAGGCCCGCTACGGCCGGCGCGTGAACGGTCGCGCCTTCGCGTTCGAGCAGATGCGCCGCGCGCGCCGCGCCCCACGTGGAAAGTCCGAGCGGTAAGCCTTTTTCCTGGCGACTCGAGGCCTCGGTGCGCAGGCCGAGTGCGACGCTCATTCGTCGCACGCGCGGACCGGAAAATGTCGCCGCCTCCACGACGATTTCGCGCGTGTGCGGCGTGACTTCGCTCGTGGATGCGCCCTTGAGCCCCGCGATGCACTGCGCTTCGCGTTCGTCTGCGATTACGAGAAAGCGCGCGTCGAGCGCACGTACCGTTTCGTCGAGCGTCTGCATTCGCTCGCCGTCGCTTGCGTCGCGTACGACGAGCCGCCGCCCCGCAAGCCGTTCGTAATCGTAGAAATGGAGCGGTTGCGCGCCTTCGAGCATCACGAAGTTCGAAATGTCGACGAGGTTATCGATCGGACGCTGGCCCGCGAGTGCCAGACGCACGCGCATCCAGAATGGCGCCGGGCGCACGGTGAGATTCGAGATGCGCTGCGCGACGAAACGCCGGCAATCCGCAGACTCGAGCGTGACGATGTCCGCTGCCGTCGGCTCGTCCGCGAAACGTCCGATCGCGATCGACGGCTCGCGCACCGCGACGCCGAGCGAGGCCGCAAGCTCGCGCGCGAGGCCGAGCACCGACATGGCATCGACGCGATTGGCCGTTATTTCCACGTCGAGCACGTCGTCGCACAGGGAGAAGGCGCGCACGAAGTCGGTACCGGGCTCGAGGTTCGGCTCGAGCTGCAGGATGCCGTCTTCGAACCAGTCACCTTCGAGGCCGAGCTCGGCCGCCGAACACAACATGCCTTCCGAGGCGATGCCGCGCATCTTGCGTGGGCCGATCGTCAGGCCGACCAGTTCCGCTCCAATGACGGCGACCGGCACGACCTGGCCTTGCGCGACGTTGGTCGCGGCGGTCGCGATCGTGAGCGTACGCTCCGCGCCGACGTCGACCGTGCACACCTGTAAGCGATCGGCGTCGGGATGCTTCTCGACGCGCGCGAGCCGGCCCACGACGACGCCGCTCAAGCGCGGCCGCCGCACGATTTCTTCGACGGGAAAACCGAGCGTCGCAAAGCGCTCGGCTAGCTCGTCGCTCGTTTCGGTCACGGTGAGATAATCGCGTAACCACGCGATCGGTAATTTCATCGAATCAAAGCCTTACGCTAAACTAGCGAGAACGCGGGGATCGTTTTCGAAGAGCACGCGAATGTCGTCGACATCCTGGCGCACCATCGCGATGCGCTCGATACCGACGCCGAACGCCCACCCGGACACGGCCGCCGGGTCGTAGCCCGACTCGCGCAGCACCTGGGGATGCACCATGCCCGAGCCGCCGATTTCGATCCACCCGGAGCCGCCGCACGTTTTGCAGCCGCTTCCGCCGCACCCGGGGCACGTCGTATCGACCTCGGCACTGGGCTCGGTGAACGGAAAAAACGAGGGGCGAAAACGCACGGCTTGTGCGGACCCGAAGAGTTCGCGGAAGAGGCCGGTCAATACGCCTTTGAGGTGGCCGAGGTGAATGCCGGGCGCTACGAGCAGGCCTTCGATTTGATGGAACATCGGCGAGTGGCGTGCGTCGATCGCGTCGCGCCGATAGGCTTTTCCGGGCACGACGATCGCGACCGGGGGCGGCACCGATTGCATCGTGCGCACTTGCATCGGCGACGTGTGCGTGCGCAGCAAGACTCCGGGCCGCAAGTAGAACGAATCGAGGCCCTCGCGCGCCGGGTGATCGGGCGGAATGTTGAGCGCATCGAAATTATAGTATTCGGTTTCTATCTCCGCACCGAGCACCACGGCGAAGCCGCGCCGCTCGAAGTAGCCGCACGCATCCTCCATCGCGCGGCGCACCGGGTGCAGCGACCCGCGCGCGAGCGCCGGCGCCGGGAACGTCACGTCGATCGCCTGAGCGAGTTCCGCATCGAACGCGCGCGCGCCGAGCGCCCGAACCCGCTCCGTTACGCGTGCCTCCATCTCGATCCGGGCGGCGTTGATTGTCTTGCCCGCCTGCGGCCGATCGGCCGCGGGCAGGCTGCCGATCGAACGGCTTACCGCGGTGATCTCTCCGCTGCGGCCGAGAAACCGTACGCGCACGGCTTCGAGTGCCGGCGTATCGTGCGCCTCGTTGAGCGCGGCCGACAAACGTTCTCCGAGCGCCGCAAGGTCGCGGGTTAATGGATCGATTTCGAATGACTCCTATGGAATTGCGAACGGAACTCAGGACATGCAAACGCCCGGCCTTTCGGCCGGGCGTCGACGACATCTTTTTCCTAGAGGTAGGCGGCTACGTTAACTGCTGGCAGGAGCTTGATTAAGTTGCCGATAGATCAGATAAGCATAAACGGATCCGGTGCTCGTAAACAGTTTCCAGAAGCGGTCGTTCGTGCGCATTAGTCAGCGTGTACCCT
>CAXTIY010000233.1:0-5772 GCA_964244215.1 uncultured bacterium | reverse complement strand
GAGCGCGGCCGGCGAAAGCGCAGTCCGGTTTGTTTCGAGCGCAGATGCCGGAGCGGCAAGCACGGCGAAGAGAGCTGCGGCGCCTGCGGCGCGCAAGATTAGCGACATTATGATGTCCTTTGCATTTCTAAGAATTAGATCAGCGGATAGTGAACGCTGAACCGGTGTGAAGGATGAAGCCGCGTTGAACGGAGTCGTGTAAGCCGATTCCGACGATGTTTCCAAGATCGTCGATGCCTTCAGCGATCTCCAGCACCCACCCGGAGTTCGCCGGCAGCAGCGCGTTCAAGTCGGTGACTGCTCCCTTCGCAAAGACCGTCGCTCGCGGCGCCGCATTGAAATTGAGCTGTGAGTAGCCGACGACGATGCCCTGCTTATTGATTGCGTTCGCGATGCTGACCGCTCTGAAATCGGTCGGGTAAAGAGTGCCGAGATCCGTGAGCGTCCCGCGGCGATACGAATACGCGTGAAGCGGCGCGTTCGCGCTAAACGAAAACGTCGAACGGTATCCGACGACGACGCCGGCGGCATTAATCGCCGTTGCCTGGCTGTTGCCGAAACCGTTGCCGTACACGGTTCCGAAAAGCGTGACCTTGTCACCGTCGAGAACGTAGGACGATACCGCTGTCGCGAAACCACCCTTTTGGCCGACGTTTCCGACGATCGCTCCGGAGTCGTTGATCCCCCGCGCATTTGCCGCGAAGTATCCCGAAAGAGCCCGGAGTTGCGGGATGCCCCGCAGCTTGCCGCTCTCATATACGAACGCTTGAGTGAAGTAAGCGCTCGTCGACCCGTTGGAAACTCCGACGATCTCGCCTTCGCTATCGATCGCCGTCGCAAAGCTGCTGGCGTCCCCAGGCAACACGCCGAGATTTATTTCACGTCCGCCGGTGAACGCGATCGCTTGCTGCTGCGCTTGCCCTGGCAAAAACGCTTGTCCGACGGCTACGCCGGCCGCGTTGACTGCCGCCGCCTGCGTGCCGAAGAGGCCTGCGCCGATATCGGTCAGGCCGGCCCCGCGCGAGCTGACGGCATTGGGACGGCCGTTGCTTCCGGCAGTCTGCGCAAAACCGACCGCAAGGCCGTTCGCGATGCCGAACGCCGCGCTCGCAGCCGTCCGCCCGAACCCTCCGATATCGACAATCGATGGCTTCGGACGGTTCGCTTCCACAGTCGCATGCGAAAGCGCCGCTGACGTAGCAGTTAGCGAGGCCACGACCGTGATAATCGGCACTCGCCAACGCACGGACCTTAGCGAAGGGTGGACAAGACTCACAGCCCGCACGATAGAACGCAAGGCATCAAACATCGCATCTCCAGCGCCACGTGCGCTTTTAGAATCCATCGAATAGCTTGTTGAAACGCTTTGTATGGGCTTGCTCGACTACCGGCTCATCGACATCCGGTGAAGGATTGCAACGCACCAAAAGCGCTCCGAACTCATTTCGCATTGTCTGCCAATCTGACGGTGCCTCGTAAGCGCATCCCATGAGCCCGATCTTTGCAAGTTAATAGAACTGTACGCGAGTCGTGGAAAAACTCGCTCGCTTCCCCGATTAAATAAATCGCTTGGAAACGTTAGTTGCTTAAAGATGATTCAGGCAAGCATTTTCGATAGCCAATCGACTGCTATCACGTTCCGTATCATGTAACAGCTCCGTATCTTGACTGCCGCAACATTTCCGACGTGAATGAACGTGTCGCCGTTCGCCTCTATAAAGAGTCTGCAGGACCCGCAGCCGTCGAATCCGGCGCCCGCGGAATCGCAGCGAAGGCCGGAGGCGTGACTTTAACGTTGCGGTCGTTGCGATGCGCGTCGGGTCAGGACGGTGAGGGGGCCGCATCACGATGGCGACGTACCGCCGCCACGTTCGGCGAGCAGGCATGAAGCGCGAGGAACGACAAATTTCGAGCATTTGATAGCGCATGCGAACGAATGCCTCCCGCTCAGTGATAGCAGTCGACCGTAAAAGAATCGTAAAACTCCCGGCTCCCGGCGCCTCCGATCTGTCAACAGTGCAATTACGATTGCTTGGTGGCTTTGCCTTAACCATCGCCGGCAAGCCGGTAAAGTCGCCGCCAAGCGTAAAAGCCCGCTCTCTGCTAGCGTACCTTGCACTGCGCTTGAACATACGTGTTCGACGGGAAGTGCTGATGGTAGAGTTTTGGCCGGACGCTGAAGCGCGCAATGCGCGCGACAATCTGAAAACGGCGCTTGCGTCGATTCGTAGTGTGTTTCGCGAAGCCGGACTGGAGCCCGATGCAGTCGTCGTTGCCGATCGCTACGACGTCCGCTGGTTGTGCCCAGTGGTGGTCGACGTGCACGCAGTCGAACAGTGCGCGCCCGCCGTTGCAAAGGAACGCGCTCGTGCGCTTGCGGCTTGTTTGGGCGATCTGCTTCCGGGTGATTATCACGTGTGGGCAACCGAGTTGCGTGCCCGGCTCTTGGGGCGCTTCGAGGATATCTTGCGCGCGGAATTGGCGGAACGGCCATCCGTCGAGCTGGCCGAGCGGCTTCTGCAGATCGATCCGTACTGTAGCGTCGCCTTCGAAGCGTTGATCGACGACGCGCTCGGTGCCGGAAAGCGCGGCGAAGCGCGCGCTTACTTCGACCGTTATGCGAGCGCGCTTGCAGAAGTCGGCACCGTGCCGAGCGCCGCAATCGAAATTCGGATCGCGTCAGCGGCTATTGTGAAAGCTTCTCACGAGCGCCTGGCAACGGCAGGCAGCGATGCCTGCGATGTAGCCGAACTGCTCGCGCTCGAAACGGAACTCGACGACGACGATCTTGCCGCGCTCCTCGATTGGACGCTGGAGCGGGTCGTCGAAGGGACGAAACGTCTCGGTGCAATCGGAATTCTCGTCGAACGCCGCCCTGCCCGCTTTGCAGACGCAACGTTCGAAGCGGACTTGGGTCTGCGCATGTCAGCGGGTCAACGACAAGCCACGATCGCTCGCATCGCTCAACGTCTTGCGCTGCACGAGGAGCCGCAATCGAAGTTACGGCTCGCAGTTCACTTCGCGAATCTCGGGCGTCAGCGCGACGCTTCGAAGGCTTCGCTAGACGCGGGAAACTCGTTTCTCACGTTTGCTGCCTGGACGAGCGCGCTTAGCGCTTTCGAAGAAGCGATCGCCCGACTCGAGACCGTCGCGACGTCGCCCGCCGCAAGGCGGGTTCTTTGCGAGTCGCACTTTGGCCGCGGCGACGCCCTGTTCCAACTCGGACAATTCCTACCGGCGGTCCGCGCATTTGGTTCCGCACTCGACCTTGCCGATCCGACCGACGATCCCACGCTTCGCGCGAGCGGCTTTGTGAAGCTCGGTAATGCGTTCTTGCGCCTTAACGATACGGACGGTGCATGGATGGCTGTGCGACAGGCGGATATGAATGCACCGGAGTGTGGCGCACTTGCAGAACTCGACGCGGCCGAGCTTGTATCGCGCTTGCTCTGCAGCGAGCAACGTTTCGACGAGGCCATCAATACGGCGATTGCAGGCTACGGACATGCCGTCGTTGCTGGTGCGCACCGCCAGGCATCCGTGCTCGCCCAGCGCGTTGCAGAGCCTCTGCGACGCCTGCTGCGTTTCGATGAGTGTGCGTATTGGACGAAACTGCAACTTGCAGCTGCGATCGTTTCGGGACCTGAGATTGAAGCTCAGGCTCTGTACTTCACTGCTGCCGTCGCTTTTGCGCGGAATCAACTCGAAGAGTGCGCCGCTAGTTGTCGAGAAGCTTTGCGAATCCTCGATCGCGTTCGCCGACGTTCGGTCAGCTACGCCGTGCCGCTCGGGCTTCTTCAATGGCAATGCCATCAGTCACTCGCGCTGGTTTGCTTGCGCCGCGGCCGCCTCGACGAGGCGCTCGCCGAATGCGCTTGGCTCGTGAGCTCCCCCTGGGTGTTCAATACGAAGAATTGCGCCGCCCTAACGTTCGCCACGCTAGTCGACGTTTGGCTCGCGTCAGCGACCGACGATCACGTCGGAGCGGCATGTGCGTTCGAGCAGCGTATCGCACCGCTCGGCCAGTCCGAACCACTGTACTTTATCGATGTGCTAACACGCGCCCGCCTCGCCGCAATCGTAGGTCCACGCGAGCATGCGCTCGTGCTCTTACATGCGGCTTACGAGGCGACGGTGAATGCCGAGCGCTATATGCCCGATCAAATTCACATCTCATACGAGAAGCTCGCAGTTGGAGCGCGCGGCGTCGACGACCTACTTGCAGCGCGCGCTGCCGAAGCGGCGCGGTACCACTACGCAGCGGTGCAATCCGCTGCTGGCGGCACCTGATCAACCGCAACCTCTCTATGACGCTCCACAAAGGCGTGAGCCATACGCTGCGTCTGAGCCTCCTCAGACGTCTAGAGCGTGTCGCTTACCATCCCAAATTAGTCTGAGCGCCATCGTTGAGCAAGCAATCGACATAATTTTCAACATGCATCCGAAGGACGCAACCTTAATCGACAGCTTGCACGCTGCTGGAGCCAGCCGCCGGAGACCGCATTAGGAGCAACCCCGGCTCCGATCGAACACGTGGGGTGTACGACGAGACGTCGTAAATTCAGCCCGAGCTGCCTACTTCTTGGCTTCCGCGGGTGTCTTATGCCAGCCGCGTAGGGAATAACGTAGCCGTGACAACCGTACCATCCACTCCCCACTCGTCCTCGATCGAGCGGCTTGCCAAGTTTGCCGGCATCATGACCGAATACGAGGACGTGTTCGGAAAGCAGCAGGCATGTCCTGAAGATTCGCTTCGCGCAATTCTCGCCGTTATGGGTTTCGATGCATCGAGCGCCGAGTCGGCGACGGCGACGCTCGAGGCGGCGGAAGCGGCAGCGTGGAGCCGGGTGCTCGAGCCAATTTACGTTATTCCCGCTGGAACGCCGCCCGAGTTGATCGTTACGGTTCCTGCGCGCGCGCAAACGCTCGACTGGACGCTCGTCGATGAAGGTGGCGTTGTCTCCACCGGAGTGACCGCGCTCATCCCCGTGCCCTTCGGCGAGGCGGTCGCGCGAGGCAGAACGTACGTCCGGTGCGGCGTTACGTTACCCGAAGCGTCGGCAGTTGGCTATTACCGTTTCTCAGTGTGTAGTGAAGGCTGCGAATATAACACGACGATCGCTGTCGTTCCGCCGAATTGCTATATGCCGCCGGAGGTTGCCGCTGCGGGCGTATGGGGCCTTGCGGTCCAACTTTACGCCTTACGCTCTAAGCGCGAATCGGAGATCGGAAATTTCAGCGACCTAGGACGCCTTTGCGAAACGGTTGCCGCCGCAGGCGGTGCGGCCGTAGGCATTAATCCCTTGCATGAATTAACGTTCGCTCGAGGCGCCGTAGCGAGCCCGTATTGTCCGTCGAGTCGGCTGTTTCTCAATTGGATTTATTTGGACGTCGAGGCCTTACCCGGCTTCGAACCGGAGAATTCTTCCGGCTTGAGTGCCGGCAGCAGCGCTTCGGAGCTGATCGATTATGAGGCCGTGGCGACTTTTAAACGAGCGGCCGCCGAGCGTGCCTACGGCCGTTTCCATGCAAGCGACATTGTGGCCGGCACGTCCGAGCCCGCGCGATCGTTCTCCGCGTTCGTGCGTGAAGGCGGCGCAGCTTTGCGCTCCTTAACTATTTTTAACGCTTTATCGGACAGCTTCGCCCGCTCCGGCGCCACCGCAGCCTGGCAAACGTGGCCGCAGGACTATCACGATCCAGCCTCGCCCGCCGTAGAGCAATTCGTCGCCGGGCACGCACGCGACCTCGAGTTTTTCGCGTATCTGCAAT
>CAXTIY010000232.1:0-5788 GCA_964244215.1 uncultured bacterium | reverse complement strand
TACACGAGTCACTCGCAAGTCGCAGCGATCGTGACGATCTTCATCTGGGGCGTCGCTGCCTTCGCACTCGTGCCGCTCTTACAGATGCGCATCGTCGATAAGGCCGCCTCCGCTCCCAATCTCGCCTCGACGCTCAATCAAGGCGCCTTCAATCTCGGCAACGCGAGCGGAGCGTGGCTCGGTGGCGCCTCCCTCGGCATCGGCATCGGTTACGAAGCGCTTCCGTGGCTCGGCGCCGGCGTCGCGCTTCTCGCGCTCGCGACGACCGTGCTTTCCGAAGCGATGGATCGGCGCATGGTACGCGGTGCTTACGCTCTGCGCTAAAAAACCGCCGGACGCTTTTGCATGAAGGCGAGCACGCCTTCGCGCAGATCCGGCGATCGCGCGGCTTCTTCTTGTAACTGCGCTTCCTCGTCGAGCCACTCTGCAAAATGGGGTAGAACCGCGCGATTGAAAGCACGCTTCGTTAATCCGAGTGCGACGGGCGAGAGCGCGACGAATCGTTCGGCATAGTTTGCCGTTTCTTGCGCCCGTACGCTACGATCGGCGGCGGCATCGTCGAGCGCGGCGAGCAAGGCGGCCGACATCTCGTCGTTAAAGGCATTAAGTTTTTCCGGGCGATTGAAGCGTAGCGTTAGCACCGCGCCCGCGCGCGACCGCGTGATGGTATCGCTCATCACGAAGCCTTCGGCGCGCCCGCTCAGAACCACCCGCGCGCTCGGAAAAATGCCAGTAGTATGATGACCGCCAGCACTTCGGTGCCGATGCCCAAAACGAAGAACGCGGTTTGCGTTTTGATCCAGTCGACCATTACGCCGAAATTCTGACCGAAGAAGCCCGTGATGAACGTTAGCGGTAAAAAGATCGTTGCGATGACGGTCAATTGTTTGGACACTTCGTTCTGCCGGTTCGACGCGATCGAGATCTGCGTTTCCAAGACGTTGTTCAAGAGGTCGCGCGTCCACTCGACTTGATCGATCGCTAAGAGCACGTGATCGTAGACGTCGCGGAAATACGGAATGTCGGAGCGCGTGAAGAACTCGTCATCGCCGCGTATCGGAAATGAGAGAATCTCTCGCATCGGTAAGATCGCGCGCCGGAAGCGGCCCAGATTTTTCTTCATCGCCGATATCTCCAGCATGGCGCCGTCCGTGATGCGTTTGCCGAGATAGAACGTACTTTCGAGGACGTCGATGCGATCTTCGAACGTACCGACGATCGGCGAATAGCCGTCGACCAACACGTCGAGCATCGTATGCAAGAGCACGACGCTACTGGTCTTGAGCCCGGCGTGCAAGTCGTGCCATCGTTGCAGCACTTCCGCAAACGGGAATTCGGGATCGGCGCGCACGGATACGACGAACTTTTCGCCGACGAAGATCGCGAGTTCGTGCACCGCAAGTTCTCCCTCGATCATCGTGGCGCCATGAACGATGAGGAAGACGTACGTGCCGTACGATTCGATCTTCGAGCGCTGGTGCGCTCGAACCGCGTCTTCGATCGCGAGCGGATGGAGTTCGAATTCCTCTGCGATGAGCGTGAGATCGTGCTCTTGCGGTTGCACGATGTCGAACCACACCATGACGTCGGGCTGCGCGATCAGGTCGCTGATGCCGGTAAGATCGGTAATGCGCTCGGCCTCGCGCGTGCCACGATAGAGATAGCATTGGGCAGGCGCGCGGCTCACGCGCCAAGGTACCGGCGTCGCCGCGTGTTGTCCTTGCCGAGGGGCGCATTCCGGTCCGCTCGAACCCAACATCTCGAGCACGCCTCGGAGTGAGAGATTGAAGATCGTTGCGGAATTGCGGCGCATGGTCGCGGGCGCACTCGGCAACCGGCCCGTTTCGGCGCCCGAGCCGGAAGCCAACTTCGAAGTACGTCTAACCGACGCCGAGTGGCGCGAACGGCTAGCACCGGATGCCTTCAACGTACTACGCCGCCACGGGACCGAAGCGCCCGGCTCGAGTCCGCTCGATGCCGAACACCGTCCCGGCACCTTCACGTGCGCCGGCTGTGCGTCACCGCTCTTCGATGCCGAGACGAAATTCGAGAGTGGAACGGGCTGGCCGAGTTTCTATGCGCCTCGTCGTGAAGCGGTCGAAACGTCCGCCGATACGTCTCTATTTTTCGGCACCCGGACCGAAGTGCATTGCCGGCGCTGCGGCGGCCATCTCGGCCACGTGTTCAACGACGGACCGCGCCCGACCGGAGCACGCTTTTGCATGAACGGCATCGCGCTCGCGTTTTCGCCGCGCGATTGAAGGCGAGAGGGCAGGGGTAACTCAAAGCCGATGTCCCGCAATTTCCGGCATGAGATGCCGTTCGGTTCGCACGTAACGAACGACGGCACTCGTTTTCGCTTGTACGCTCCGGCGGCATCGCACGTTCAGGTCGCCCTCGATGCGGGCGAACCACAGGAGTATCGTGCGCCGCTGCAAGCGCTCGGCGGCGGCTGGTTCGAAGCGACGCTCGCGCGAGCGCGGGCCGGAACGCGATACGCTTTCATTCTCGACGGCGCACAGACGCGCGTCCCGGATCCCGCGTCACGTTTCCAGCCGGACGGCGTGCACGGAGCGAGCGAGGTAATCGATCCGCTCGCATTCGCGTGGCCGGATGAAGCGTGGCAAGGACGGCCGTGGAACGAGCACGTCTTTTACGAATTGCACGTCGGTACGTTCACGCCGGAAGGCACGTACGCTGCCGCTCGGACCAAGCTCCGCCATCTCGCGGAGCTCGGAATAACCGCAATCGAACTGATGCCCGTCGCCGAAGTTCCGGGCGCGCGCAACTGGGGTTACGACGGCGTGCTGCCATATGCGCCGACGCGTAATTACGGCACGCCGGACGAACTAAAAGCGTTTATCGCCGATGCCCATGGGCACGGGCTCGCCGTCTACCTCGACGTCGTTTACAATCACTTCGGGCCCGAAGGCAATTATCTGCACGGCTACGCGCCGACGTTCTATACGGAGCGCCATAAAACGCCGTGGGGGGCGGCGATCGACGTCGAGGCGCCCGAGCGCGACGACGTACGCGCGTACTTCATCGAGAACGCGCTCTATTGGACGCAAGAGTACCGCTTCGACGGTCTGCGCTTCGATGCAGTTCACGCCATCTACGACGGCGCAGATCGCCACTTTTTACGCGAGCTCGCGCGAACGCTCGCCGAACGTTCGGATCGACCCGTGCATCTAATTTTGGAAAACGAACTCAACGAAGCGCCGCTGCTCGAAGCGGGGTTTCGCGCGCAGTGGGACGACGACGAACACCACGTGATGCATGTGCTCGCGACGAACGAGCAGGACGGCTATTATTCCGATTACGCGCACAATACCGTCGCACGATTCGGGCGCACGCTGACGCAAGGCTTCGCCTATCAGGGCGAGTTTTCCGAGCACGCCGGCAAGATGCGCGGCACGCCGAGTGCGGCTCTGGAGCTCGGTTCTTTCGTGACGTTTTTACAAAATCACGATCAGATCGGCAATCGTCCCTTCGGCGATCGCATCGCGGCCGTCGCACCGGATTACGCGATCCGCGCGATGCTCGCGACGTTCCTGCTCGCACCGTCGCCTCCGCTGCTTTTCATGGGTGAAGAGTGGGCCGCGAGCACGCCGTTCCAATTCTTTTGCGATTTCGAACCGGAGCTTGCGAAAGCGGTTACGGAAGGGCGCCGTAGCGAATTCGGTTCGTTCGCAGCGTTTTCCGATCCCGAACAACGCGATCGGATCCCCGACCCGTCGGCCGCGGAAACGTTCCAACGCAGCAAACTCGCTTGGGACGAGCTCGAACGGGAGCCGCATCGCTCGTGGCTCGAATATTATCGGCGGCTACTCGCTATTCGCCGCGCCGAGATCGCGCCGCGTATTGCGGATATCGTGGGCAGCGACGCATCGTTCGAAACGATCGGCTCGCGCGGCTTGAGCGCGCGATATCGCTTGAACGACGGTACGACGCTCGCGCTCGAAGCGAATTTCGGCGATTCGAGCCAAGCCGGTTTTCGATCGCTTTCGAGCGGTTACGTCGTGTATTCGACGCACGATCCAACGTATGCGGATGCCGTCGCGCCCCCGTGGAGCGTGCGATGGACACTCGAGTGAAGGCCATCACCGAGAGCCCGATCTCGACATATCGTCTGCAGTTTACGCCGAGCTTCCGTTTCGAAGACGCACGAAAGATCGTTCCGTATCTCGCCGATCTCGGGATCGGCTATCTGTACGCATCGCCGTATCTCAAAGCGCGGCCCGGCAGCGAACACGGTTACGACGTCGTCGATCCTAATAAACTCAATCCCGAGATCGGGACGCCGCAAGAACACGCCGCGCTGATCGACGCCTCACAAGCCTTCGGGATCGGGCATCTGCTCGATTTCGTGCCCAATCACATGGGGATCGGCGTCGAGAACCCCTGGTGGCAAGACGTACTCGAATGGGGCGAAGCTTCACCGTACGGCGAGTTTTTCGATATCGATTGGTATCCGTTACGTAGCGAAATGCGCGGCAAAGTGCTCGTGCCCTCACTCGGCGATTACTACGGCCGCGTTCTCGAGCGAGGCGAACTCAAGCTCGCGTTCGATCCGAACGCCGGGATGATATCCGTCGCGTATTTCGAAAATCGTTTTCCGCTCGCGACGAAATCCTATAGCGAAGTGCTGGCTCTCGCTGCCGAGAAATTGTCGGGCGAAGCATGGGCGTTGCGCGCCCTCGCGGCCGAATTCGACGATGCTTCGCGCGACCGGGCGCTTCAATTGAAGTCGGAACTCATCGGCGTCGCCAAAGATGCCGCGACTCATGCGGCGATCGACGCGGCGTTACGGGCGTACGACCCCAAAGACAATCCGGCGGCGATCGACCGGCTCGACGGGTTGCTGCAAGGGCAGAATTTCCGTCTCGCGTATTGGCGCGTCTCGGCAGATGAAATTAATTATCGGCGTTTCTTCGACGTAAACGATCTCGCCGGCGTGCGCGTCGAAGACGCCGAAGTTCTCGCACAGACCCATCGCTTCGTCTTCGAGTTGATCGCCTCGGGCCGTATCCAGGGCTTGCGCATCGATCACGTCGATGGGCTCTATACGCCCGGCGGCTACTGCGAACTGCTGCAAGACCGCGCGGCGGCGCTCGATCACCCGCAGTATCTCGTCGTCGAAAAGATCCTCGCTCGATTCGAACATCTGCGCAAAGATTGGCGCATCGCCGGCACCACGGGCTACGATTTCATGAATCTCGTGAACGGGGTCTTCATCGATGCGAAGGCGGAGAGCGCGTTCGATCGGCTCTACCGTCAATTCGCGGGCATTTCCGGAACCTTCGAACAGTTTGCGAACCGCGCGAAAAAAGACATCATGCGCACCTCGCTCGCAAGCGAACTCGAAGTACTCGCGACGATGCTCGATCGGCTCGCAAAGCTCGACCGCCGCTCGAACGATTACACGTTCAACGTGCTGCGCGATGCGCTCGTCGAGACGGTGGCCGCGTTTCCCGTGTATCGCACCTACGTGACGAGCGAACAGGTCGAAGAAGACGACCGGCGGTTCATCGACTGGGCGCTCGGCTCCGCGCGCAAACGCAGCGATCTCGGCGACGAGCGCGTCTTCGACTTCATCGAATCCTTACTGACGATGCGGGCTACGGAGATCTCCCCAAATTACGATCGGCGACAGGTTCTCCGCTTCGCCATGAAGTTTCAGCAATATACGAGTCCCGTGATGGCGAAAGCCGTCGAGGACACGGCGTTCTATCGCTACGTTCGGCTCGTTTCGCTCAACGAAGTCGGCGGCGACCCGCGGCGTTTC
>CAXTIY010000231.1:0-5825 GCA_964244215.1 uncultured bacterium | reverse complement strand
GCTGCTGCCCGCAATCGGCGGGACGGTCAAGATCGGGCCGACGCCGATTTGGTAGACCTGCGGTCGTAATATCGTTACGCCGGAAACGTACGTTTGCACCGTGTAGAGCAGTTGCTTTGCGTTATTGATGATCGGATAACCGAAGTCGTAGATCGGACTCGTATCGACGTCGGCGGCGAGGCCAATGTCCTGCGTCGTACCGTTCGGCGCGACCGTCTCGTATGCGCCCGTGAAGACGTCCGGAAGAAAGACGGTCCGTCGGAAGTAATCAAGCAGCCGCCGAAACCGCAGCCGGCAGGTACGCTGCCTTCGTAATATTGGAATCCGGCGCAGCCCTGGTGCACCGTCGTACATCCGGGCTGCAATATGGCGAGCGACGACGTGCCGGCCTCGGCGAGCAACGGCGCTTGCGGCGCGGCGAAGCCGCCGAGCGGAACGTAGGCGCCGGCGCCGACCGCGGTGCCCGAATCGTTTACTCCTGAAAGAAACGACACATCGTTCGGATAGATCGTCGTCCGCGTCGCGCCCGAACTCGGATTGAACGTCGAATAGATCGATTTAAAATCGCCGTAGGTTCCGGCCTGCGGCGAAGACTCGAGCGTCGTCCCGAAGCCGACGATATCGACGACACCCGTCGTGGGATTTTGATTATTAATGCTGCTGACGACGCACGACGCGACGTTCGCGGACGGCGTCAGGTCGCGATACTTCTTGCCGTCGAACAATACGCATGGACCGCCCGTGATCTCAGTCGCCGTGGAGAGCGGGTTGAGTAAATAGGCGTCTCCGGCGATCTGCCCCGCGTTGTTGAAGGCGACGGCGTTTTCGAGTGCATACGTCGTGGACGAAGGCGCCCCATCGTCGACGAGCACGTACCGTACGGTCGCGCCCGCTGCGCGCTTCGCTTGCGGGTAGATCGGTCGCGCCGCACGCGCCGCACGCGCCGCAGCGATCGGAGGCGAAACCCGTGGCGCGGCCGCGCGTACGGCACCGGCGCCGAAGCAAAGGAACGGGAGTGTCAGGCCGGCCGTTGCCAAGGCGAGTCCGCGGACGGCACTCATACGTGTCTGCCGTTCGACGCCTTCCCAGCGCTCGAGGCGACGGGATCGAGCGTTCCCCAGTACGTAACGGACGAAGCGGACATGAGTTTGACGAGTATTTGGCCGCGATCGTTCACTCCGAGCGGAAACACCGTGAACGCGCTGCTCGGTATCTCGGCGTTGAGATAGTGCGTACCGGTCGCCCGATCCCACGTGAAGTAAACGGGTGTCGTACAATTAAGAAACGTGCCGAGAACCTCTGCTCGATTATTCATGCTCAGCGGCACGGGGTTCGTGCAGCCGGGCGCGGAGGCCGAGATGATGGTGTTTTTGCCCGTGTCGATGTCGTACACCGCCGGCGCATTCACCGTTGCTTCGAGGTACAACAGTTGATTCTGATTATTAAACGCGACGGGATAGGTGGCGGCAGGCGTATCCACGCTGCTTGATGGTTGCGCGTAGACCGCGTCCTGCAACGGGAGGTGGAGCAGCGATGCGGGCTCTCCGACGGTACCGAGCGCGACGGTCGCTTCGTTATTGTAAAGTGTGAGCCAATCGTATCCGAGCAGTTCGCCGCGATCGTTGATGGCGCAGCCGCCGAACGGACACGGACTCGGGTACGTCGGCACGAGGGCATGAAAGGGCGTCGACGTCGCGCTCGGAAGTGCTTGAAGTTGCGTGAGGGAAGCCGACGCTCCGGAAGCCGTATAATATAACAACCCTCGCACGTCGTAGGCCGTATCGCGATCGAAGGCGGCGGCAGCGGCCGATACTTCGCTCGCATTCACGCCGGCCATCGACGACGGACCGTAGGCGGAATAGATCGCGAGTCGTTTAAATCCGGTCGGACCCGCGATCGCGGCGAACGCGTGGCGATCCTCCGCAAACTCTTCGCGTGCCACGCCGACGATCTCGTAGTCACCCGCGGCGTTCGCATCATCCATACCGTTTGCCGTGCAATCCGCATTGTAGGATGCCGGTGCCGGTAGCGGCAAGCGGCGGAAGACGCTCCCGCTCCAGCTGTAACAATCGAGGCTCGAACCGCCGTTCGGCAGATACGTCCCGACTTGTCCAAAGATCTGGCCCGTGTTGTTGAAACCGCTCGGATAGCTGAAATCGTATCCGTTCGGTGCACCGATATCGTGAATCGTATAAGCCGCTTGCGCGAGCGAGGCGGCGCGCGGACCTGCGATTCGCATTCCGTTTAGACGAGTCATCGAAGCGAACCCGACGTGAAGCGGCGCGCGGGCGCTAGGAACGCCGTTTCGGAGCACGGGCTCAGCGCCCGCGAAAGAGACGAGCGACGACGCCGCAAGCACCGCGGCGATGCCGAAACTCTTAACGCGCACGACGTTGCTCCTTCGCGCGGGCGCGCGGCGGCGTTACCGAAGCGGCGGCGGGGTCGAGCGTGCCCCAGTGCGTAGCTCCGGCCGAGGTTTGCAGTGAAACGAGAATCTGGCCGCGATCGTTGATGCCGAACGCTTTAATGGTGTAAGCGTTTGCCGGGATCTGCAACCCCAGGTTTGGAGTGCCGTGAACGGCATCCCACGTAAAATAGAACGGTTTGCCCTTACAGTCCGAGGCGAAGCCGAGAACGGTGCCTGCGTTGTTCAGCGATATCGGGGTGTAGTAAACGCAACTCGTTCCGGCGACCGGTGGTATCGTCGTCGTAGTGCCCGCGTGCGCGTCGTAAAGCGCGGCCGTAGGACCACCGAAGTACGCGATTTGATTCGCATCGTTGAGCGCCACGACGTAACCGTATTTACCGACCGTTAGCGGCAGATCGATCTTCGATCCCGCGACACCGTTCGTATACAGAGCGTAGGTCGATGTGTCGGGATCGACGCCGAGCACCGTACCGCTCGAATTGATCGTACAACCCCCGAAGGCACACTGACCCGTCGGTTGGCCGTCGCTCCTCTTCCGCAAAAACTCGACCGCGCTCAAGCACCCGGTGGCCGTCGTCGCACAACTCGGCTGGAGAAAAGAAAGCGTTTCTCCCGGCGCCGTCACGAATAGCCCTTCGGATTGTATCGGATTGTAGGAATTTCCGACGGCGGTTCCCGCCGCATTGATACCGTAGAGCGCCGCCGGCGAATACGAATAAAACGGCACGGTCGCAAACGTTCCGCCGCTCGCGAATGTCGCCGTAAACGCGTCGTTAAATAGGTTTGGAGAATAGTATTGGGGCACAAGATGGTGGATATCGGTAAACGCGCCGACGACGGTAAATGCGCCGCCCGTATTCGCGGCGTTGATCGCGTAGGGCGTGCACGTTTGGACGGCGAGTGAGCCCAGGACGTCGACGAACTTAAGCCCCGTCCAAACGAGACAATCCGTATCGGAGAGGTACGAGAGCCTATCGCTTTTCGCCGCGCGCAGGGCCACTCCGAACATCTGTCCCGTGTTATTGAAGCCGACGGGCGAAGACGACGGGTACGTGTTCGGGGCCGGCATACCGATATCGTGGATCGTATACGCAGGCGGCGCCGCTGCGCCCGGGCGCCCGCGAACCTCGATCGCCGGCGCCCGCTCAGAAAGCGGCGCACGGGCACCCGGCGGCGCAGCATTTGCCGCCACCCAAGACGCTACGGATGCGAGCGTAAGACTACCGATCGCGATAACACGTGGGCGGAGATGGAATAACATCGTCGTTAATCCTTATCGAACGCGTCGGCTGCGTGCTCGAGCGCCGTGGATTACGAGCGCAGACGATACGCTACGTTCGCAAAGCGCGTTTCTTAACAGATTATTTGCGCGCCGTTGCACGCCGTAACGAAGCCGCCCTCTATTACGACAACGTCCGGCGAATCATGCGAACGGCTATTAGTGCCGTGCGATTGCAAATCTGCACTCTCCGCCAATTCGCCATTTTTCGCCGTAGCGTCTCGTGCGATGCAGTTGCTAGCGCGCAGGTGCGCGCGCGATGCTGCCGATAGATTCGCCAACAATGATGCGGCGTGCGGCACTCGTGCTCGTGATCTTGATGCTCGCACCGCATCCGTGCCGGGCGCTCGAGCAGGGGCGCCTCGCGCCGTTCGGTGCGAGCAAAATCGACGAGCGTTCCGGAACGCCCGTGTTCGACTATCGCGGGCATCCGTTTTTCGTCTACGGCGCGGCGTTTTTCTACGATCGCATGCCGCGCGAGACGTGGCGCGCGGCGATGTCCGATCTCAAGAACCGGCTGCACATCAATACGCTCGATCTGTACGTACCGTGGAATTGGCACGAGCTTGCCGATGGCGATTTCGATTTTAACGGTCGCACGAACCCGCGGCGCGACCTGCGCGAAGTACTGCGGCTCGCGCACGCCTTGGGTTTCGCATTGATCGTGCGCCCGGGCCCCGTGATTCGCAACGAATGGCGCAACGGCGGCTATCCGGCATGGCTCCTGCGGAAACGCGCGTACGGCATGCCCTTGCGCGATCGTTTGGAAGGCCGCTACCCACCGACGGCGACGCTGCAAAACGCACGTTCCGACGATGCGGCGGCAGCGTGGCTGCGCAATAGCACGCACCTTCATTACGCGCGGCGCTGGCTGCGCACGTCGCTACGCGAGTTCGTGCCTTACTCGCATGACGTGATCGCCATAGCACTCGACGACGATCAGGGCGCGTACATCGACAATCAAACCTGGCCCGCGCCGCACTTGCGTGCGTATCTCGCATGGCTACGCGCCTGCGTCGCGGGAGTAACGCATGCACGCGTGCCCGTCTTTATCAACACGTATCAAATGAAAGTAACGGCATCGTCACCGGTGTGGGCGATGGGTAATTGGTATCAGAGCGACGCCTTCGCGATCGGCGAACACGATCGCGCGCAACTCGAGTTTTCGACCGGCCTCTTGCAGACGCGTCCGCATCAGCCGCTGATGGCGAGCGAATTCCAAGCGGGTTGGCTGCAGCAGCCGCAGGACGTCTTACCGCAGGCGGCCGCCCCGTCCAATACGTTGCTGGCACTGGGCACGCTCATCGGCATGGGCGTACGCGGCATCGTGAATTTTCCGGCGCAAGATACGCTTTATCCGGCCGGGTACGAAGTGCCGTTCGCAAATGCGTTCTATGCGTGGGACGCGGCACTCGGGTATCCGGCGACCGCCGCGCGAGCGATCGAATCCGAAAGCCCGCGCGCGGCGCCGACGAGATTGGTCGGAGCGGAGATCGCCGCATTCAACCCGCTGCTCGCGGCGGCGAGTGTCGATGCGGATGCGGCGATCGTCTCTCTGCCGAGCGCGTACGACGAACGCGCTCTAACGAACACCGACATCGCGATGCTCGCGGAACGTACGATGACCGCGCAGCGTTTTTGCCGGCACGCGCGGCTGACGTGCGCGCTTGTGGACCTACGCTACGGCGAACTCTCGCAACTGCGCGCGTTTCCCGTGCTGATCGTTCCATTGCCGCAGCGCGGGGCGCTGCGGGAGCGACGCTTCGTTCCCGCGGCGGCGCGTCTGCTCGCGGCATACCGCCGTTCGCCTAGAACGACCGTCTTTACGACCGCGCAGCCATCGACACGCGCCGTTGCGCTCGCTTTTCGACGAGCGCAGCACGCGCCGTACGTTGCATTTGCGGACGGCTCGTTCGCGGAAGATGCGGCGACCGGTGCCGGGTTTCTCTCGCTCGTCAATTACTCGGGTGCGCCGCGCGCGTACGCGCGAATCGTTATTCGCTCGCGCGGCGGCCGGCGCTACGTCTTGCCGCACGTAGCGGTTGCGGCGCGGAGTGCCGTATTGCTACCGGTAAACGTTCCACTCGCTTTCTACGACGGGCGCTTCGGTCCGACCGA
>CAXTIY010000230.1:0-5862 GCA_964244215.1 uncultured bacterium | reverse complement strand
CGCGCTGCTCGAAGCGAACGGCAACATTTACGTGACGCTCTCATCGCAATGCGACGGCGCGACCGCTTCGAGACACGGCTGGGTGATCGCGTACAACGCGACGACGCTCGCGCAGACGGGTAATCTCGCCGACCTCACCAACGCCGATCCGGGTAGCAACTACTTCCTCGGGTCGGTCTGGATGGGCGGCTACGGGCCCGCAGCGGATTCGCTCGGTAACGTCTATCTGGCGACGGTAACGGCCCGTTCAACGGAACGACCGACTTCGCGATGTCCGTGCTCAAGCTGCCGGCAACTCAATCTCGGTGTGGCCTCGTACTTCACGCCTGCAACGGCCGCGATCGATTCGTACTCGGACGCCGATCTCGGCGCGGGCGGCGTCATGCTGCTGCCCGACCAGAGTTCCGGTCCGGCGCATTTACTCGTACAGGGCGGCAAATGCGGTTCGGCCGATTGAATGAAGTATATCCTCAATCGCGATGCGATGGGCGGCCAGCAGACGGGCGATGCGGGCGCGGTCTACAAAGCCAATACGGGCGGCGGCATCTGGGGCGGATTCGCGTACTGCCAGGACGGCAGCGGAAAGCAATACATCGTCTACGGCACCGGTCAGCCGCTCAGCACGTAGCAATTGACGTCGCCCGCGGGGCTGGCGGTGCAGAGTTCGGCTAACGTCGGCTGCCTGGAATGCCGCGACAGCGGGTCGCAGCCGGTCGTCTCCTCGAACGGGACCGCCGCCGGTAGTGCGATCGCGTGGGCGCTCAAGACGCCGGGTAACGGTGGCGGTAGCATCTCGCTCTATGCGTTCAACGCGCTCAACATGGGGATGACGCTTTTCAGCGGCACGGCAGGCCCGTGGACGCAAGCATCGGGAACGGCTTGGATCGGCGGGGCGCTGGTTTCGCCGCTCGTAGCAAATGGAAAAGTTTACGTGCCGGTCGATGGCGCGGTCACGGTCTTCGGGTTACACTAATGGTCGCTCGCGCTAGGGGATTATCGTTCATGAAGGTTCGCGCTATCGTCGTCGCTGTCGCCGTAGGCGCGCTGCCGGTCGTAGGCTCCGCGCAGACGGTTCGGAGCGTACAGCCGGTCGTGCGTAACGCGGCACCCGTCGTGTACGGTGCCGGCACGATAAGGCAGCAAGGGAAGTTCCACCCGGCCAAACTTGGGCCGCATACGTATTACGGCACGATCACCGCGATCAACGGCACGAGCATTACGATGCGCACGCGCCGGCAGCGGACGGTGATCGTCGATGCGACGACTGTTTTGGCGGACGGTTCGTATTCGGCTCCGCTCTTCGTTGGAAAGCTCGTGACCATCGACGGGAATCTCGCTGCGGGCGGAGTGTTCACGGCAGCGCATATTTTCCGGATGACGAATCTCAACGCGTTACCGGACGATCACTAGAGCCGTCTTTACGAGCCGGGCCGGTTCTCGCTCACGATCGGAGCCATCGCTCTAAGGCAGCGCCGTAGCCGAGCGCTTGGCGTTGCATTCGCGTTTGCAACCGTTGCTTTAAGGCGCACGCGTGCGCGATCTCGCTGTACCGAATCCCGTCTACGTGAAGCGCACATCGTAGTCGCTTAGAACTAATGTGGTGTGTGACGTGCCGTCGATTGCCGTAACGGAATTGCCAAGTCGCGTTTCTTATGCCCGGTTGCGATGCCATCACGTTGCTTAGCCTTCGTTGAAATGCTCGCGTTTATGTTGCGTTACTGTTGCGGCTCGATGCATATCGTCGCGATGGGTCGATCCGGAAACAAAACGGCAATAATTGGAAACATGTGGCTTTTCTCACGAGCGTAAGCGTGCGCCGGCTACGCGCATCGTTTTGCAAGCGCCGCTTTGTATACTGCTAGTTGTGGGATGCACATCTCCTGAGCGCTGCCCGGTCGACTTTGATGCGTTCGTTGCTTTGCCGGCGCACCTAAAGAAGTAACGATTCTACCGGTTATGGCAGAGAACTTTGTCTCGAATGCGGGACGGAGACCGGCGCTCTCGACGTCAGCGCCGCTCTCGAGCGTTTGCGCTTCCGCGGTGCTGCGCAATGCACGCACAAGTCTGCGTGATTATAATGAGGCACACGACGTCGTCGAAGCCCCCCTGCCGTTGCCGGCATAAGCACCCATGATTCTCGCGCACCTCGGCATAGACATGCCGGCTACATGCGCAGGGCGGAGAGTAGCATGTAAAAATGCCGCTGCTGAATAAAAGGCGATTTGTGCATGTGGCCCCATTTACCTCGAACAGCGATTCCGCCAATTAAGCCTACCGTCTTAGGCGAGACCCAAAACGATATAAGAGACGGTGCCACGGACGATCAGCATTTTGGATTGAATGCTAGGAACGGTGAACTGTCGCGAGTGATCTGCCAACCGAGAGCCTCAAGATACTTCCTTTAGCATTGCCGCCACCTGACGGCACCACGAAAAACTAGTAACGATAGATATGCAAGTGAACATGTCAAGCCCGCCGGCACAGCCGTTGAAGTCAATACGAGTCGTTTTCGTTGGCCAAAGTGGCTCGGAGGCGGGCGGCGCGGAACGCAGCTTGCAGCTTCTATTATCCAATCTTCCTGAACGCGTGCGACCGACCGTTTTACTATTTGGCGACGGGGCCTACGCTAGTGAGTTGCGCGAGCGCGGTCTAACCGTGGAGATTCTGGGGCTGACGAGAGACATCTTAAAAGTGCAGCGCGAGAATCTCTCCTTCGGTACGGCCGTTGGAGCAATGAACGCGTTGCCAAGATTGATGGCGACATTGCGTCGCTTGGCCCCGGATATCGTTTACACAAACACGGTGAAGGCACACGTGCTAGGAGGCGTCGCTTCTAAGCTTATTGGCTTGCCGGTTGTATCGCACTATCGCGATATCTTGCAAGGACCGGCCGCGATCCTACTCCGTACTGTCGCGGTCCTGTGCACGAAGCGGCGAATTGCAATATCGCGCGCCGTTGCGCGGGCAATCGGCCTTCCCGGCACGATCGTCGTCCCAAATCCGCTCGATCTTTCCCAATACGAAAATTTGATATCAGCCCCATCGGCGCGCAAGGAGCTCGGCTTGCCGCAAAACGTTCCTATAGTCGGTGTCATTGGGCGGATCAATCGCTGGAAAGGGCACGACCGCTTCCTGCGGATCGCGAAGATGGTGAGCGAATCGTCGGACGCGCATTTCGTTATCGTCGGTAAGGCGATGTTTCGAGACGCCGACTTCGGCAGCGAACTAACGGTTCTTGCCGAACGGCTCGGAATAGCCCACCGCGTTCACAACGTCCCGTGGCTGAGCGACCCTCGAACGGCGTATGCGGCGATCGATGTCAATTGTAACACCTCGCGTTCCGAACCTTTCGGACGAACGATTATCGAGGCAGCCGCGTGTGGAATACCGACTGTCGCGTTCGATGAAGGTGGAGCTCCGGAGGCTATCGACGACGGCGTGAGCGGGCGTGTCGTTCCGGCGAATGATGAGCCGGCGTTCGCTCGCGCTATCCTCGTTTTGCTGGCCGAAGATAAAGCCGTACTTGCGGAACAAGCTCGCAGACACGCACTTCGCTTCGAAGCGGGCCTCCATGCTAATCGCGTTTCTGAAATCTTAGATGTCGTTGTTGCTCCTTAGGTGGCAGTCGCATCTAAATTAGAGCGAGTTCTGGCGCCAACCGTGCCCAAGATTAAGAAGTGGCCACTTAGCGAATAATCGTTCCATTTCTCGCCTGTAAGCGCTTAATTCTAATTACGTTATGCGACCGCATAACTCGAAACGCTGATAAGCTATAGTTATAAGAAAGAGTGAATTTGCTGAATCGTCTGCATCGCGACACCTTGCTTATTGCGGGCACGATGTCGCTTATGGCTTTTGCCGGCGATGTTGGAGCCGCACGTGCTGCTAGCGTCTCCCAAGCCACTTTCATGCCGCATCGCGTTCAGGTATCGGTCGCGCGTTAAGTCGCAAAGACTCCGCAAACTTCGAGCCAGTACGACAACCGGCTACCCTATCGATTGCGGCTTGATATTCGGGCGATTCGACATACTAAGCTCGAATCGTTCGCGCGCCCCGGCATCAGAGCCGCGTGCCGATACAGCTTCCGGCGATGAATCCTGGAAGCCACTTAGGCTGATTGAGTTGCCCTGCAAGTCCGGAGCTCGTAAGATTGGGGTACCTTCGCTCGACCCTTCGGAGTGCGCCTCACAAATGAATCCCAAAAACTATCTGCTTCTAGCGAGCGCTATTTCTCTTTTGACGACCGCGGTTAGCCCGGCGTCGGCGGCGCACATATATGCGCCCAGCACTTCGCCGCACCGCGTACTTATCCAACCTGAATCGCGGCAAGCGATACGTCCTGCCGACCTACCACCTTCGCCGGCGGGTTGTGTGAACGTGACGCCCTCGACAACCATCGACTCCGATCTCTCTGAAGTGTCGCCAATGATCACGGCGGCAGTCGACATCGAGACCTCCGGCACGCACCTCACGAAGATGAACATCGACGCGACGGGCTGCGACATTGGCGTTTACGTCGCGCCCGGCGCGAAGAACGTAACAATCGAAGACGTCTCCCTGCATGGAGCCACGCGAGCGGGCTTCGTCGTTGATGGGGCAACGTGCACGACTCTCCTGGGCGACACCGTCTACAACATCGGCGATGAGCCGCAGAGCGGCAATCAATACGGCTTCGGCGTCATAACCGAGGGCGCTAAAAACGTCAAGGTCGCGTACACGACTGCCTACCTCTACCAGAAAACCGGCTTCAATATTCGCCATTCGACCGGCTATGTCGATTATAATACCGTTACGGGTGACGGTCCGATCGGCGTCCCGCTCGCAGCGCTCAACGGCTTCGAGTTCCTTAACGACCAGTTAAGCTCGATTGCCGAGAACCGTACATCGCTTAACCAATACACGGGGCCGACGTACGGCGGCGCGGGGTATCTACTCTTCTGCACATCCGTAAACAAACACGTCTTAGGCTCGTCGTCGTCCGATCAAAAGAAGTTCGAACAATGGCAAAACCTTGAGGATTTCGACGATATCCCATATTACTTCGCTCCGACCACCCGCTGCAACGGGAGCTAAGCAACGCTCGAATCCATGCGATTAACGGACTGCGGGGAGCAATCGCTGCGAATGGCAGGCGCGCGAACTGGTTGGCTATAGCGCACCGCTAAAGTAGCGAAGCCAGAGGCGGGAAGAGTCGTTGACGCTCTTCCCTTACTCTGCCTTGCACTGAGGCGAACCGGCTGCTTCGGCATTTAGGCGATCCCGGAAGCGCGTCGATCTGCGCAGCGATAAATGCGATCTTAGTTATCTAGACCCATGTAAAGCATGAGCCCTTTTGTATATTACGCTTTGATGACACACCGAGCGAGCCGACGCGCCCGAACGCCCCCGACATGGGGAACGCTTAACGGCAAACTCGTTGGAGGTTTCTCGTGCTTCGCTTCTGCGGCGCCTCGCTATCGTTCACGCTAGTTACTGTTACTCGAAGCAACGGCCGGCTTCGGCCAGTCTTGGCTCGCGCAGAAAATCGTTGAGCAAAAGCCACCGTATGTATCGTCGACGCCCTTGGCGGTTCTGATACTCTCGACTTCCGTCGGCGTCTATTTGTGGGCGATACTGTCGCGATAAATGCGGAAGCTACGCAAATCTGGAACGAGAGGCTTCGACCGTCGCATGCGATGTCGGCGCGCGGCGCTTACTATGTGTGCGGGCGTGGCACGAGGATCGTGTCCCGGAGCTTTGTGAGGAGTAGGCACACCTCGTCATTCTTGTGGTTACGCTTGGTTCGGAACTCGAATTGCCGTCACGGAAATCGGAGCATTACCGAAGGTTTTCTAGAATAGAGTACCTTCGCCGTAGAAACGG
>CAXTIY010000229.1:0-5922 GCA_964244215.1 uncultured bacterium | reverse complement strand
CTTACCGGGCGGAATTCTCGGAACGCTGCGGCGCCCAGGGGCGCGTCGTCTTCTCGCGACGTCGATTCGCACGACGCCCGAAGGAGAAGCCGTGCAGTCGGCTTCCGAAGTGGGACACCGATGACTCGGCGCAGGGCCGACCGGTCCGTCCGTGCGGCGAAGCCTTAGGATGGACGCTATTCTCAGCACGCGCGGGCTCGGTAAGCGCTTCGGCGCCTTCGCATCCAATAGTACGATCGATTTCAGCGTACGCGAAGGCGAACTACGTGCGGTAATCGGTCCGAACGGAGCGGGGAAGACGACGTTCTTTAATATGCTCTCCGGCCTTACGGAACCGAGCGAAGGCGAGATTTTCTTCAAGGGCGATAACATCACGAAGCTCGGCGGCCCGCGGCGCGTGCAGTGCGGAATCGCGAAGGCTTTCCAAACGGCAAACGTGTTCGCGGGCGAAACCGTGCTGCAGAACTGCAGGCTGGCTGCCTTAGCACGCGTCAAGGGGCGCTTCGCGCTCGACGTATTCCGACCGTCGACCCGTTTGCGCGAAGTCGATACGCTCGCGCAGGAAGCTTTGCAACTCGTCGATCTTACGGCGCACGCGACGGCGCGCGCGGGCGACCTCTCGCACGGCGATAAAAAGCGTCTCGACATCGCGGTCGCCCTCTCGACGCGGCCGCAAATTCTGCTGCTCGACGAACCTGTCGCCGGCATGTCGCTCGAAGAAGTGCAGAAGACGGACGCGCTGATCCGCAACCTCGCCAAACGCATGACGGTGCTTCTCATCGAGCACGACATGACGATGATCATGGGCATTTCCGATTCGATCACGGTGCTCTATCAAGGTAAGATTCTGGCCGAAGGTACGCCCGCGGAGATTCGCGCCAATCAAAGCGTGCAGGATGCGTATCTCGGCGGCCACACGGAAGGCCATCTGTGAACGATACCTATGGCACGGGGTCGACGTTGCTACGCCTCGAGAACGTCGATACGTATTACGGCGACAGTCACATACTCAAAGGGTTAAGTCTCGAAGTGCGCAGCGGCGAAACCGTCGCACTGCTCGGGCGCAACGGCGCAGGTAAGACGACGACCCTCAAGAGTATCGTCGGGTGGGTGCCACCGCGTCGCGGTTCGATCGTATTCGACGGTCTCGACGTCGCGGGCAGAGAGATGATGGCGAACGCCCGCTCGGGCATTTCGCTCGTTCCCGAAGAGCGGCGGATCTTCACGAACCTAACGGTTTACGAAAACATCAAGCTCGCACAGGTTACCGCGACGAAGCCGGGCTGGTCGCTAAACGACGTCTACGAGCGGTTTCCGCGCTTACGCGAGCGTTCGAAGAATAAGGGCGACGAGATCTCCGGAGGCGAGAAGCAGATGCTCGCTATCGCGCGCGCCCTCGTGCAGAATACGCGCCTGCTCTTACTCGACGAACCGACCGAAGGGCTCGCGCCACTCATCGTCCGCGAAGTAGAGGAGATCGTGCGCGAGATAAAAGCGCAGGGCATCACGATCCTACTTGTCGAGCAAAACTTTTATTCGGCGATTTCGGTAGCGGATCGCTGTTACGTCATCGACCAAGGTGCCGTTAAATTTTCAGGTACGCCGGCGCAACTGCGTGAGAGCACGGATACGCTGGCTCGATACCTGCACGTTTGAACCCGAGTGCTGTCGAGAAAATAGCGACTCACGAGGCGCTACGTGCGCGTATCGTGATAGTCAGACGCAGTGAAAGCGCGTCAGGTAACGTCCATCGAAAGCGGTCCGCCCCGACGTATCGTCAAAGTGATTAAAGCGCGGTGCCGTTACGCGGCGTCGGCGATCATCATAATGGCCTACTGCTCCTTTCTCTATGCTGAACGATATGGGTTGAGGTAGGCGCGCTGGAGATGCAGATGTACACGAACGGTTGAGTTTCGCGCTCGGTATCAACAGTAACGACGATGTCGTCGGAGTGATTGCAGAATCCCTTGACGGCCTATCCGATAGCCTGTCGGCTTTCTTGTTCACTCGCGGCCGTTCGTACGACCTCAACTCGTTGCTTCCGCCAAACTCCGGCTGGGCGATCGTGAGTGCGATCGCAATTAAGGACTCCGGAGAAATCGTGAGCCAGGGTCGCTACTTCGATCAGCACACGCAACAAACGATCATCGCGTCTTATGCGATGAAACCCTAGCACCGATTTCACGGCGGGCGGCTCGTCAGATTAAGGCGGCGAGTCGCAGCGCATTTTCCGTCGCGGCTCCGAGCGCCGTATTGTCGAAGACGCACCAGACGCAGCCCGCGTGCCCGGCGACGAGCGCCGCAAAGCTCCGTAACGCTACTTCTTCGTACGCGGAGTAATACGTGCGCGGCGTTCCGTGCCACCGGTAATACGCGAGCCCGCGCCAACCTCCGGGCGTGGCCGCCGCCGCGACGGGTGCGGGATCCGCGGCTACGCATGCGATCTCGAAAGACGACAAGAGGGTTTGTGCAGCGGGCAAGAACCACGAGAGGTGCCGGGGTTCACATGCGACGAGCCCATCGTATCGCTCGCGAAGTGATTCGAAAAACGTAGCGACGAGCGCGCCGTCAAATGCGAAGCTTGGCGGAAGCGCAACGAGCAGGATCGCGCGCTTTTCACCGAGCCCCGCGCTCTCGTCGAGAAAGCGCTCGAGAAGCCCGTCGCAACCGGCGAGTCGGCGCTCGTGTGTTACCATTTTGGGCATCTTTAGCGCAAATGCGAAATCGTCCGGAACGCTGTTCGACCAACGTTCGTACGTGCTGCGTCGATGCGGCCGGTAGAACGACGAATTGATCTCGACGCACGAAAATGTTCGCGCGTAACGCTCCAAGTGAGAAGCGCCCGGCGGAAACCGCTCGCGAACCGCCTGCGGCAGGGACCAGCCGGCCGTGCCGATGCGAATGCGTGCGCTTTCGGCCGCTAAGCCCGGGCGGATGCCCTTATCGGAGCTGGCTATCGAAGAACGCGTCCTCATCCGTCGCAGACTCGATTTGCTGATCGAACGAATTGCCGATTCCATGTCCTTGGCCCGCGCGCTGGATCAAAAGAATCGGATTCGTCGACGACGAGTCCGCTTGCAACATCGCTATCATCTTGCGAGACATGTACGGCGCGACGCGCGGATCGTTCTCGCCCGTGGTCATCAGCACCGCAGGATAGGCGGTGCCCTTGCGCACGTTGTGATACGGCGACTGCTCGCGCATCCACGCGAATTGCGTGGGATCTTTGACCGTCCCGAATTCCGGCGTATTGTACGCGCCGTTCGGGGTTAATTCGACACGCAGCAAATCGTAGATGCCGACTTCGGATACCACCGCGCGGTAACTCGAGGGATTACGCGTCAGCGCGAGTCCCATCAAGAATCCTCCCGCGCTACCGCCGACGATTCCAAGATGCCGTGCGCTCGCGTAACCGTTTCTACCGAGCCACGTTGCGCACGCCGCAAGATCGTCGCTCGAAGTGGTCTTCGTCGCTAAACGAGCGGCTTGGTGCCAATCTTCGCCGTATTCGCCGCCGCCTCGAATCATCGCCTGTGCGAGGACGCCGCCACGCTCGAGCCAAGCGAGACTCTTGGGATCGAAATACGGCCGAGAAATGATGCCGTACGCACCGTAGGCGGTCATGATCGTCGGTGCCGTGCCGTCGAGTTTCGTCGTCTTCGCGCGCACGATCTCGAGCGGAACCTTCACCTTGCCGTCGAGCGACGGAACGAACACCCGCTCGGCGACGATACCCGAGAAGTCGCCCGGAGCCGTCTCGGCAATTCCGGTGGGGGTTAATACGTTCGTCGCGGCGTTATAAGATAGCCACGAATTCGGCGTCGTGTAATTAAAGTAACCGACGACGATCGGGCCACCTTTGGGCGAGCCCGCGATCGCCGTTAAGGTCGAGATCTTCGGAATAGGAATCTGCTTACGCAACGTTCCGTCGGTTGCGAACAGCCGTGCGCCTCCGTCGCCACCATCGACGTCCCGCGTAATGAAGCCGCCGCCGATCGGAACGACGCCTTCGATGACGGCGGAGCTTGCCGGCACGACGACTTTCGCGGTGTCGAACGTGCCGCCCGGCACGAGCCCCACGACTTCGCCGCGCGAATCGTGTTTGGTCGCGACCGCGTAGAACGTCTCGCCGACGAAGGCGCCGCCCAGGCTATCGCTGTCGCCGATGCCGGCATCCGGCGTCGCGACGGGCGTGAATGCACCGTCCCGGCGGCGCAAATAGACCGAGGCGTGTACGCCGTCGCCGTCCGCTACGACTGCGGCTTGCACGGCGCCGTCGAGCGACGAAGCGAGATGGTATTCGGATCTCGGTGAGAGGCCTTTGCCGAAGACGTAGGTATCGCTTGCGGGATCGGTCCCCAGCACGTGATGGTAGATCAAAATGCCGGATGTGGCATAGGTGCCGTCGGCGTTCTTCGGCCACAGCGTATGCAGCAAACCTTTACCGTCGCCATCCCACGCAAGCGCCACCGGACTCTCTCCGCCGCCCGCGTGTTCTAGCGTGTCGGGAAGCAATCGTCCCGTCGTCGCGTCGACGAAGCGCACCGTTTCGTTCTCGGACCCGCCGAGCTGCGTCGTGAAAGCGACCTTCGATCCGTCGGGCGCCACGGCGACCGTCTCGATCGCGGGTGCCGGGCCGTTTCCGGCGTCTTGCTCGGGATCGAAAAGCACGCGCTCCGCGCCCGTTAACCCGTCGCGAGCGATGAGCTGCGGTTGCTGCTGCGGCGGCGTCTGACGCTCGTAGATAAGCCGCTCGCCGCGGACGACCAATCTAAATCGTTCGGTCGAGGTGCGGCTTAACGTTGCGATGCGTTGCTTATAGGCGGCGAAGCCGGGGGTGGCGGCAATGTACTTCTGCGCGAGGGCCGTCTGCGATAGCGCCCACGCTTTAACTGCGGGATCGTTTCCATCTTCGAGCCAGCGATACGGATCCTTGACGATCGTACCAAAATAAGAATCCGATACCGAACCGCTCGGCGAAATTGGATACGGCAATCGCTCCGCAAGTGCGACCGCCGCCACGGTCGAGCCGGCGAGTAGACAGCCGACGGATACGAAAAATGTGCGCGTGCGGGCGAAACTCATGATAGCGATGTGACGACGCGAAGCTTGCGTAGTCCTCGCACGCAGCGTTACGGCTCCGCTCGTTTGCGCGCCCACGACCGCCATTTTTCGCTCAATTGTGGCGTCTCGAGGAAGCGAGCGCTTGCGTCGTGCTCGAACAGATAGATCCGCGCTGCAAGCGCGATGCTCAGACCGTGCTCGGGACGGCCCGTCACGGCGATCGTATCGCCGGCACCAATATAGCCCTCCTCGATGATGCGTAGATACGTTCCCATCCGTAAGGCCGCGCTAAATTTCTTAGGAAACGACCCGTCGTTCATGCGCATGGCGAGTTTAAAGCACGGGACCCGTGGCTCCGAGACTTCGAACACGACGGTTCCGACGCGCCAACGTTCGCCGACGATCGCTTTACCGAGATCGATACCGACCGTCGTGAGATTCTCTCCAAAGTCGCGGCCGGGAACGACGGGGCGACCGAGGATTTGCGTCCACCAGTCGATGTCCTCGCGAGAATACGCGTAGACGGCTTTATCGGGACCGCCATGGACGGAGCGATCGGCTTGGTCGTCGCCCGCGAGATTAACGCCCCGAACGGCGATGCGTCCCGCTACGGGCGACTTGACGATCCCCGTCGCGAACGTCCTGCCTTTCCACTCGGCTGCGCTCGGCGTACCGACGTTAACGGACTCGACATACATTCCACTTCTATACGTCGGCACCGGCCCTCGCTCATCGTAACGGGAGATCCCCCGTCGAGCGAAGCGTCGCTTAGAACAGTTGGCCCGCAATCTCGTAGGTGATGCGACCGCCGTCGCGGCCGGATGCGACATTGAAGCGGAAGCCGCGATATTGTATGCC
>CAXTIY010000228.1:0-5989 GCA_964244215.1 uncultured bacterium | reverse complement strand
AAGGTGCCGCCCGAGAGCGTGGCGTTCTGCGATGCGGCGAACGGGCTCGCGAAGGCGAGTGAAGCGGGAGAGATTTTTACGACGGCGGCCGCGGCCGCAACGTTGACGACGATACTCGCGATGAGCGACGGCTTCGATGCGTCGGCCACGTTGAGCAAACAGCCGCCGGCCGCAAGCGGCGCTATGGCGACGGTGCCGCCGCTTACGGTCGCCTTGGCGACGCCCGCGCAACCGCTCAGGCTATACGGTGCCGTGCCGCCGGAAACCGTAACGTTCTGCGCGGCCGCCGCTACGGAGGCGAAGTTAATTTGTGTGGCACTCGTTTTCAGCGGCGGAGCCGTACCGACGCGAATCTTCGCCATCATGCCGCCGTCCTCGTGCGCGAGGATATGACAGTGAAAGAGAAACGTGCCGATGATCGCGGGATCGGTGAAGTCGAGCAGCAGCTTGACGGAACCGGGACCGGCCGCTGTCGCCGCGGGAACGTTCACGTTGTCCATCACGAATTGTTGCGACTGCGTCGCGCCGTCGATCGCTTCGACGAGAAAGTGGATTTGGTGGATGTGGAACGTGTGGACTTGCGTCGAGGTGTTGACGATGGTCCACTCTTCGGTCGTGCCGCTTTGCACGTAATACATCGGTGGCCCCGCAGGATCGTACGCGACGCCGTTAATCGAATTTTGATCGCTGTAGTAGATCGTACGCGTATTGGACACGGCACTCGCGCGAATCGACGCGGCGGCGTGTGCGCGGTAGCGATAGGCTTGCTGCGCGGATGCGCGGCGCTGCACGTGGCGCAATTTTAAGAGGTCGGTCGGCGATGCGGCAGCGTTGAGCGTCGCGAGCACTTCGGCCGGCATCGCGTTGCCCGAAGGGCCCGAATCGAAGCAGTTGGTGCGCAGCGCGGCTGACCCTGCGGCGGGACCCGTGACGATAAACTCGACGCGGCCGCCCGGCGGCAGCACATAATGCGTTACGGTCATCGAACTCGGTGTATTTACGCCGCTCGAAAGCGGCACGCCGTCGAGGGCCACGATTTGAAGTTGGGCGTTATCGACGGCCACGTCGAGATACGTATCGGCGCCGGCGTTGACCATCCGCCAGAACTGTTGTTCGCCCGGACGAATGCCGATCGACGGTTGCGTTTTCCCGTTGAGCGTCAGCGCATGCACGGCCGGTTGCGGACTCGACGCGTTACACTGACCGTCGGCCGTTACGCTCGTTCGCACGAAGCGCCGGTAATTCGGATCGATCTGCACGTACGGATTGCGCGCGGCCGTAGTTCCCGTGGCCGAATTCACCGCGCCCCGTTGCTTCGCCATGCCGTGCATTCCCGCGCCGTGCTGCATCGCCCAGCGCATCGCAAGCAATTGGGACTTATTCGCCGCGGGCAACGGCTTACCGGCGAGCGGCGTGTCGCGCGCGATGAGTATGCGTTCGGGCATATTTGCGACTTGCGGCGCGTAGCTCACGATGCCGTCGATCACGAGTGCGCCCGACATGCCGGCGAGCGTATCGCGTTCGGTTTCGCCGTGCACGTGCGTGTGATACCAATAGAGCCCCGGCGGATGGTTCGGCGGAATCTTTAAGCGATATTGCAACGTTTGGCCGGGCGTTGCCAGCATGTCGATCGAGTCGTCGCCGGGCGCGAGGGGGCTGACGTGCAAGCCGTGATAGTGCAGGTTGACGTCGTTCGTGTAACCGGCATTCGCAGCGGGCGTGGCTAAGGCGTTCGTAAGATTAACGGTTAGCGTGTCGTTCGGCAGTAGACGCAGAGTCGGTGGCGTCGCCGCGCCATTGTAGACGAATGTAGGGTTCCCCGTGCTCTTATCGGGCTGTGCCGAAATGTTCAACGTCAAAGCGCCGTTCGCGCTGCGCAGTTCCGGCGGATTCGTGAGCAGCGGCGCGGACGGAGAGGGAATCGGCAAAGGAACGGGCGCGCCGCCTTGCGGACAGGCGTAACGATAACGGTGATTTGCGGGAAGGCGCGTTTGCAATCCCCATTTACACGCGAGATAGCCCTCGACTTCGGCCGTTTCCGTCGCGGTAAGATAGCGGTCGTAGGCGACGATCTCGCCGATCTGCCCGGTATAGAAATAGGTCGCCGAACCGCCCTGCGCCGTCGCGCCGACGGCGAGCGGATAGGCGCCCGCAGCCGATGCGGTCGGACCTGCGCCGCTCTTCTCTAGGTTGCCGTTTTTACGCAGATACTGCGCGTGCGCGGAGAGGCTTCCCGCGGCCGTCCATAACGCCGGACCCGTCGGTACGTTGTTAGCCGACAATCGGCCGTTCGTCGTATTGTTGAGATCGTAGCGCGTGGCGCCCGTGTCCGATAATTTTAAGCCCCAATGCGGATTGGTATTGTAAAGACCGCTAAAGAGTACGGACGAATTTTGCGTCGCGTTCGCTTGATTCGTTATGGTGAAGACGGTCGACTCGTTAAAGAGATTCGAAGAGAACGCGCCGTTGTTCGTGAGCAGATATTGAGCTCCGGCAAATGCGATGCTCGGTTGGCCGTCGATGCCCGCGGATACGAGGGACGGTTCGCGACTGGCCGTCGTTTGCGCGAGCGAATTTCCGTTTCCGCTCGCATCGCTCCACAGCGCCACGCTCGAGCCGAAGAGGCTGACGCTGGCCTTATTCGTCGCGTCGTACCAGGCGCTTAAATTCGCGATCTTCGTCGGCGCGAAGCCGGTGCCGGTCGGTGTCGGTACGGGAGTCGGTGTCGGCTTCGCGGTCGCGGTCGGAACGGGCGTCGGGACGACTCCGGCTAGACTATTGACGGTCAGCTTTCCGAACTGATGGCGGTCGTACGTCGAGCCGCTTCCGGCCGAAAAGCCGACATAGACGGCTGCGGGGACGGCCGGCTGACCGCTTACGCCGACGATCGACTGCGCGTAGTACGCGACGAAGCCGTTACCGTCGTGACGGTCGATTGCGGCGGAAAGCGATCCGCCGGCGGTAAGCGTTACTTGGAAAGTCGGGGCGTTCGCGGGCCGCGTCGCAAGCGACGGCTGATCGAGTGGAAACGGCAGAGTCGAAGCTTTCCCGGCAACGGTGTAACCACCGATGTACTGATAGCCCGAAGCTGAGGCGCCGCGAACCGCGAACGTTTCCGGTACGGACCCGGGGCCGCCGTTATATCCCTGCGCGGGATTACTGAACGCGCCGTGCTCGTCGAGGCCGAAGCCGAGGTAAGCATTCGTTATGCCCGGCGTGACCACGCCGTTGACCGTCTGCCTCCCATAACCGAGGCCGCCGCCACCGGCGCCGACGGTTGTCGGCGGCGACTGCGACGCATCTGCAAGAAACAGTGCAGCGCCGTCGCCGCCCGGCGTCGAGCCATTGAACGAATAATCGGTGAACACGATTTGCAAGCCGTTCGCGGTCGATAGCGGAACGGTCGATACCGCCATCGAGCGTTGCGTGGCGCCCCCGGTTAGTTGGAGCGCGCCGTTTCCTGCCGCGTCGAGCGGGGCGGCCCCTTTGCAGGCCGGTATCGAAGACGTCGCTCCCGTTCCGGCGGTCAAGCAAGCGGGAGCGGTGCGATTCCAAGCTCCGGCGGCGGTCGTCCCGTTCGCGAACGATTCCGAAAGAAGCAGTGGCCCGGCGGCTGCGATGCGCTGCGGCACGAGTCCCGGTGCCGGAGCTGCGGCAGCAACGCCGGCGGGCGAGCGCGCGAGCCCTGGAGACGCGGTTTGGCAGGCGAAGGCCAGCAGCGCCACAACGCTGCCGAGTTTTCGAAGGATGCCGAATCGTGCGACCATGGCTCCGTGCTTTCGTATAAATATCAGCCTGCCACGTGCAAAATGAGCGGCCGCCATGTATGGCGTCACCGATCCACTCTTGAAGAAAGCTGGCTACACGATACGCTAACAAGTGTGCGTACTCCGTGCATCCACCAAAGGGGTGAGTAAGAGGACGTTCGACTTACCTGGTAACAATCGCTTCAGCGAACTACGCGCTAAATCGAACCCTCGGTCCGGCTCCGGCAACCACGTTTGCCAGGGCGGGGTTCAGCGACTGGGCGGGCACCGGTCTCGCCGAATCTGTAAGGAAGCGCTTCACATGTCCGTCCAACCCTCCGAAGATCACGTGCTTTTCGAACCAATGCGACTCGGGGCCATCGAAGTAACCAATCGCATCTTTATGGCGCCGCTGACGCGTAATCGCGCGAAGCATGACGGTGACGTTCCGACGGAAATGAACGCTCGGTACTACGAGCAGCGGGCGACGGCCGGACTCATCATCGCCGAAGCCACGCAGATCTCGCCACAAGGCAAAGGCTACGCCTGGACGCCGGGCATTTACAGCGACGCGCAGATTGCCGGCTGGAAGCTCGTGACGGACGCCGTTCACAAAGCGAGCGGCAAGATCGTCTTGCAACTCTGGCACGTCGGTCGCGTCTCGCATCCATCGCTGCAGCCCGGAGACGCGTTACCCGTCGCGCCGTCCGCCATTGCCTTCACGTCGAAAATTTATGACGGTAACGGCTTCGTTGATTGCGTGACGCCGCGCGCGCTCCGCGCGGACGAGCTGCCCGGCATCGTAAACGATTTTAGCCGCGGGGCGAAGAACGCGATTGCGGCCGGATTCGACGGCGTCGAGATTCACGCGGCGAACGGCTATCTGCTCGACGAATTCCTCAAAGACAAGTCGAACCGGCGTACGGACGAATACGGCGGATCGATCGAGAACCGCGTTCGCTTCCCGCTCGAAGTCGTGAAGGCCGTATGCGATGCGATCGGCTCGGACCGCGTCGGCATCCGCATCGCGCCCCTCACCCATTTCGCCGATGTCGACGATAGCACACCTGCGGAAACGTTCGGACACTTCGTCGATCGGCTTAGCGAATTCGAGCTCGCATACGTGCACGTCATCGAAGGCGAAACGGGCGGCGCGCGCGATCTACCGGGCGTCGACTATGGGGATCTGCGGCGTCGCTTCGGCGGTGCGTATATCGGCAACAACGGATATTCGCGTGAACTCGCAATCGACGCGATCGCAGCCGGCCGCGTCGACGCCGTGGCGTTCGGCGTGAAATTCCTCGCTAATCCCGATCTCGTCGAACGCTTCCGGATCGATGCGCCGCTCAATAGTCCAGATCAAGCCACCTTCTATGGTGGCGAAGAACGCGGATACGTCGACTACCCGTTTCTCGACGCGGCCGTCTCGATCGCTTAGCCTTACGGCTGCGCGTATTGGGCCTCGCCGTTGCCGAAAGACCAATCCTCTTTCTTCACTTCGACGAGATTCATGAACACGTCTTCGCGGCGGAGATGCAGGCGCGCATGCAAACCGTCGGCGACGGCTTTGTAGAATGCGCGCTTCTTCTCTACGGTTCGTCCCTCATTGAGCGTCACTTGGATTACGACGCAATCCGCGCTTCTCGCGATGCCGAGATAGTTCGGATCGATAACGAGGTCGGAGGCGTCGTGTTCCGCGACTTGGAAACGATCGTCTTGCGGGACGTTCAGTGTTTCGATCATCGCGTTATAGATGACGTCGCCCACGGCACTGCGGTAGTCGGCGGTTTTCCCGCGCGTGAGATCGATACGAACGAGTGGCATCGCAGACTCCTTACAAGCTGTCGTCGCGATTCAATATGAGATGACGCGCGCCTCGTCCGCCGGACGCAACTTCGCGATCTTACGCAAGCACAATGTTTCGGCATGCGAACATCCGTGGATGGTTGACGATGCGCCGGCCGAGTGTATTGAAAGGCAGATGCGCGGAATCGTAGGCTTGCGGATGTCGGCGACACGGTTGAGGGCGCGCGGAAGATGGTGCCAGCATAAGAGCGCGGCAGACCGCGGCGGGGTTTTCGACGGTCTCAAAGACGACCCGGACGGACGCGCGATCTCGAGCGTCATGCGCGGTATCGAGGCTCGCCCGGGTGCCGTGAATCGTCGGTGGATAATGTCGCTCTAGGAGCGGGCGCGTTTACGGCGTTCAATATCGCGAACGCTCGACAAGAACTTGACGATCG
>CAXTIY010000227.1:0-6061 GCA_964244215.1 uncultured bacterium | reverse complement strand
CTCGCGGGCGGCGAGCGCGCGTGTGCGATCGTCGACGAACGGCGCTTGCGCGCGATCCGGCTCGCGATCGATGCGCCGTTTACGGGCGCCATGGCGCCGCTTGCGAAAATTGCAGAACGCTGCGTCGAGTTAGGAGAAGACGTGCGCACGCAGCTCGTCTTCACGAACGTTCGTAGCCAAGCAGAACGCGTCGCGCACGAGATGGCGTTGCTTACCGATCCCGAGCAGAACGCGGAATCGCAGGTCGCGGTCGCCGCGCCCGACGCCGTCCCGCGGCCGCGTACGGATGCGAAGATCGGCATACATCATAGCGCGCTCGAACGAAGCGTGCGCCATCGCACGGAAGCGCAGCTGCGCGCCGGTTTGTTGCATACCGTGGTGTGCAGTTCTAGTCTCGAGCTCGGCGTCGATATCGGTTACGTCGATCGCGTCTGCATCGTGGGGGGCGCGCGCGGCATGACGCCGACGCTACAACGCGTCGGCCGCGCGGGCCACCGCCCGGGCGCCGTCGCCGACGGCGTCATCGTCGCGCAGGATCGCGACGATATCCTCGAAGCGGCGGCGACGAAACGCTGCATCGCGGAGGGCATCATCGAAGAGATCGTCTTGCCCGAAGCGCCGCTCGACGTACTCGCGCAGTGGCTCGTCATGAGCGTGTGTTACGACCGGCGCTCCGAAATCGCGGATGCCCTCGCGCTCGCGCGCCGCGCCGCACCCTACCGCGAGCTAAGCGAAGACGACGTGCGCCGTTGCATCGCCTATCTCGCGGGCGGCGGCGTGGGAGAAGACGCGGCGCACGTGCGCCGGCTCGGTACGGACGGCGTCGCGATATACGGGCTCGGCCGCGACGTATGCGCGGCGTTTTTCGAAAACGTCGGGACGATTCCCGACGAATCGCAAGTACTCGTCGCGACGCGCGGCGGCGGCGCGATCGGTAAACTCGAAGAGACGTTCGTTGCGAGTTTACGCGAGGGCGACATCATGCTGCTCTCGGGTCGCACGTTTCGCGTTAAGGAAGTTCGCGGCGGCGGGGTGACGGTCGAAGCGTTCGCCGGCCGTCCCAACGTTCCGACGTGGAGTTCGCACATCAAAGGCGTACCGAGCGTTCTCTCGCGCGAGATCGCGACGTTACGTTCCGCGATCGCGGAGCGTCTGGCTGCGGCGGGAGCGACGGAAACGCTCGCGTGGCTCGCCCGGCATTACGCGCTCGAGCACGCCCCGGCGCAGCACGCGCTGCGCTATATCGCGCAACAGATGGCCATCTCCGCCGTGCCCCGTCCGGGCGAGGCGTTGGTCGAGATTTACCGCATGGATCGCCGCCAAACGGCCGTGTTTCATACGTGCGCCGGCCGCCGCGCGAACGAAGCGCTCGCGCGTATCGTCGGCGCCCGGCTGCATCGGCAGGCACGCCTCAATACGCAGATCACGACCGACGATAACGGTTTCTTAATTACCCTGCCGGGCGGCAAGACGCTACCCGATGCGCTGTGGGCGAGTCTCTTGCACGCACGAGATTTCGAACGCGACCTCTTGGAAGGTCTGCGCGGCTCGCATTTGCTGCGCGCGCATTTTCGGTATGTTGCGAATACCGGATTGCTCGTGCTGCGGCGCGCGGGCGGCCGTGCGCTACGCCGTAGCGGCTTACGCTGGAATAGCGATAAGATCTTCGACCGCGTCTTCGAAGCGGACTCGGCCTTTCCACTCGTGCGCGAGACGATCCGCGTGGTGACGCGCGATTTGCTTGATGCGCCGGCCGCGCGCGCCTATCTCGAAGCGTTACCGGGCGAACCGCGCGTGCTGCATCCGGTCGCAGCCTCACCCTTTACCTTCGGCATCGTCACGTCGAGTTTCGGCGATAGCGTCGTCATCGACGATCGCGCGAGCATGGTCGAAGCGTTGCACGAACGCGTACTCGCGGTTTTGGGAGAAACGGCTGCGCCACCGCTCGCCCAAAGCGAAGGGACGCTTTTCGAGGCCCCGAGCCGAGCGTGACGTTTGCGAATTGCCTCGTTAAAACGCCGGCGTCACTTTTTTTCGCCGATTTGTAGTTTTCGGGCCCGGCCAATCCGAAAGAAGAGGTACCCCTAGCAGTTCCCCTCTGCTCGCCGGGTCCTCTTACGCTCTCCGGAAGGCCCTTCATGCGATCGACTTGCGTCTTCGCGCTATTCTTGCTATGCACGCCACTGGTCGCCGGTTGTTCTGGTGCCGGTGGCTCGATGGCATCCCTACCGACGATGTCGAATCAATCGTCGCTCGCAACCACGGCGAACGGCGTATCGGCCACCACGACCGCCACGACCACTTCGACCGTACCCGCCGTGACGGCAACGACGGCAACGACGCTGTTGGCGGCGAGCACCGTGAACGCGGCTGCGGCATTCTCATTTCCAAGCGACTTTCCGAACGGCGCGGTCGCCGGCACGCAACAGCGCTTCGCGTCGGCAAGCTGGGACAAGGGCGGCGCTTCGTTGCCCGTCGTCACGATCGACGGACCGGGCGCCACGGGCGGCAAAACCTTCACCTATACGCGCACCGACGGCACGTCCGTTGTAGTCGTTTACTTTCCGACGAACGTCACGGTGCCCACGGGCTGGCTCGCAGTCGACTTCGGTAGTAAGAATCGCGTGCCGCGTACCGCGACGTACGCCGACGGCGGTGCGTGGGCCGATCAAACGCCCGGCATCGGTTGGACGACGACGACCTATCTCACGCCGATCCGCGTGACGCTCGTCGACTTGATCGGCACGGGCAGCGCAGGGCCGACACCGGCGCCTTCGGGAACTCCGGGGCCTCGACCGACACCCGTCCAGTCGGCGAGCCCCGCTCCCACGGCGGCGCCGAACGACGCTTCGAGCTGCACGCACTTCGTTTCCAATCCGATCTGCCGGCAGTTGCCGGCGAGACCGAACGTAAGCTCTTACAGCAGCGCGTGGGCCGCACTCGAATTCCAGAGCGGCCATAATTTCGTTCCGTCGTTCAACGCGAAGGTCGGACCCGATCCGTTCCACGAGTCGCAGGACGGCTCGGATCCGCCGCTCGGTGAATTAACGAGCGGCGGAGCTTCGCTTTCGGTCGTCATCGCATGCGACGCCGCCGCTTGGGGCCCGTCCGTATGCGGCGCAAATGGTATCGCGAATAAAACGCTCGCCGTGCCCGCTAATTTCATGCCCGCCGGTAATTCGGATCATCACTACTCGTTCAATGACGACGCGGCGCGCAAAGAGTACGACTTTTGGCTCGTCCAAAACATACCCACGGGATCGGGCCAAACGGTGCATATCGGAGCGGGCGGAGTCTGCGCGTGGTCGGGCGACGGCACGAATTGTTCCGGTTCCAACGCCACCAACATCGCGGGCTCGCTCGGCAGCATAACCTCGGCCGATTTCGCGCGCGGTGAAGCGGGCCCGCACGGCAGCTTCGGCCATGCGATCTCGTTCTCGACCCTGTGCGCCGATCCGTCGTACGTCTACCCGGCGAGCGCGTCGGACGGAGCCAATACGAACGGGTCGGCCGCGTGCGCGGGCCATACCGGGAGCAAGGGTCGGCCGCCGGAGGGAACGCGCGTTTACCTCGATATGAGCGACGACCAAGTCGACGCGATGAATCTGCCGGCGTATGCGAAGGCGTGGTGGCGTACGCTCGATCGCGAACATCAGGGCGGCCTCATCGCCGATACGAACTGGGCCGGAGCGCCCGGGCTCTCGCCCGCCTTCGGGCGCGAAGACTTCTCGCAACAAGCGCGCGAGGCGGGTGTGAATCCGGTGCCGTTCGCCCAAGTGCCGATCGCGCCCGGAACGATCGACCTCGCGCGCGACATCAAGTTCTGCTCGAACGGAACGTGCTGAACGCGTGAGTGCTCGGGACGGTCGCCGCTAGCGAGAACGGTGATCGTCCGCGCGCGGGCGAACGTCGCGAGGTAAAGCGATGTTCGTACCGTTCTTCCTTCATCCGCAATTCGAGCAGCTTTTCAAAGGCGAGGGGGGCCGAGCGCCGGCATCGATCGTGGCCGCGGCACCCTTGCGCCATCCCGAACTGCGCGCGCGCGACGGATGCCCGCACTATCGCTCCAATCCCATCTGCCGGCCACTTCCCAAAACTCCGGTCATCTCGCCCGATAGCCGCACCTGGGCGAATGCGGATTTCCAGAGCGACCGCAACCGCATGCCGAGCTTCAACGCGAACACCGGTATCGACGCGCTCGGGCCTTTCACACAAGCGCAAGACGGCTCGGATCCGCCGGTCGGTCGCGTTACCGCAGAGAGCCGCACGGTCGCGCAAGTCGTCGTATGCGATCGCGTGCCGTGGGGCGAGCACATTTGTTCGGCGCAGAAGCTGAGCCGTGCGAGCGTCGATTTTCCCGAGGGCGCCGAACCCGCGGGCAACAGCGATCACCACTACACGTGGCTCGACGAACGGAAGCGCGGCAATTGGGATTGCTGGCTGTGCGCCCGGCCGGGTGCCCCCGGCGCCGTAATCCACGTCGGAGGGCTCGGCTTTTGTCCATGGGATAAAGACGCGCGCGGCGACGAGCTCGGCGACGGGACGAATTGTTCCAACTCGACCGCGACGAACATCGAGACGACGCTCGGCAGTATCGCGCGCGCCGACTTTACCGCCGCTGCGACCGATCCCGAACACGGCACCTTCGGCCACGCGATCGCCTTCGCGACGCTCTGCGCGGATAAATCGTTCGTGTATCCGGCGACCGCATCCGACGGCGCCAACACCGACGGCTCCGCCGCGTGCGCGAAGTTTCTCGGGCCGCATCAGCGGCCGCCGGAGGGTACGCGCGTGTTTCTCGATCGCAGCGATCGTGAGATCGATGCGCTCGATCTGCCGCCGTATAACAAAGCGTTTTTGCGTACGCTCGATCGCGAGCACTACGGTGGCATCATCACCGATACGAATTGGTCGGGCGCGCCCGGCCTCTCGCCCGCGTTCCAGAGAGACGATTTCGCGGCGCAAGCGAAAGAAGCGAACGTGACCGCCGGCCCGTTCGCTCGAATTCCGCTCGGCCTCGGCTCGCTCGATCTCAATGCCGATATGCGTTTCTGCGCGAGCGGAGATTGCCGCTGAAGCTTCCGAGCGGCGCGGGCGAGAGCTGCGAACTGGCCCCCGGCATCGTCGGCGTGGCACCGGGTCTCGCGTGGCTGCCCGGACCCGGTGTGTTGATTGCCGCCGACGCGCATCTCGCTTACGAAGACGTCGTCGGCGGCGCGCTGCCGCTGTGGAGCACGACCGAGATCATCGCGACGCTCTCGCTCGTCGCCGCGCGATTGGGTGCGCGCGAGATCGTGTTCCTGGGCGACGTGGTGCACGGAGCGCACATGAGCGAGGGCGCGATGCGTACCGTGCGCGCGGGGCTCGCACTCTTACGCGAGCGCGTCGTCGTAACGCTCGTGGCGGGAAATCACGAAGGCCGCACGCGGGCGTTTGCGGTGCTCGGCGAGACGGTCGAGGCGTGCGTTCGCGAAGATTGGCTGCTCGTGCATGGCGATGGGCCGGCCACACTCGGCCGGCGCGCCGTCATCGGACACTTGCACCCGAGCCTCCATCTCGGCGGCGGCGCGAGCGTTCCCGCCTTCGTCGCATGCGACGCGCTCGTCGTGTTGCCGGCACTCACGCCCTATTCGCCCGGCCTCGATCTGTGTTCCGACGATTTTGCGAACGCGCTCGGCCTTTGGTCGGTCGCGAGGCGCGACGTTCACGTGGTCGCGGCGACGGGGGAACGCGTCTTTCCGTTCGGTGCGCTCGTGGCGCTACGCCGGGAGATGCGCGCACCCGTGGCACCGGTGCGGCCGGCTCCGCGCTTTCGCAAACGCCACATCCGGCCCGATCGCTGAAGCGCGGCGTCGCACGCGGCGACGTCCTATTCGCAGCCGCGTTGCTGCTGCTCGCGTTCGTCGTCGAAGCGCACCGCTTTCTTTCGGCCTTCGACGACGCGAGCGTCGGGCTTTACCTCTACGTCGCGCAGCGCTTGTTGCATGGCGAATTGCCGTACGTTACCGCGTGGGAATATAAGCCGCCCGGATTATTCGCGTATTACGCCGCCGCCCTCGCG
>CAXTIY010000226.1:3646-6062 GCA_964244215.1 uncultured bacterium | reverse complement strand
ATGACCTCATCGACGGCCTCGAAGATGAGCCCGAAGACGACGTCGGGCGTGCGGTCGACGACGTCGATTTCGCGACGATCGAGAATTTTGCCACTCTCGTCGACGGTCGTCGCGAGAACGTGAGAGCCACCGAGATCAACGCCGATCGTACGCATACGAGGCGCTTCGGCTCCGAAGAAAAGCAACCTCGCGCCGAAGGCGAAGCTGCGTCTATGACGATGCTGATGCAATTACCGCCCGGCCTTATCGACGACGTCGTCGCCGTACGCCGCGACCTTCACCAGCATCCCGAACTCGGGTTCGAAGAAGTGCGAACGGCGAAGATCGTCGCTGAACGCCTGCAAGCGCTCGGCTACGACGTGCACGAACGGATCGGCGTTACGGGCGTCGTCGGCGTCTTACGCGGTAAGCGCCCGGGCAAAACGATCATGTTGCGCGCCGACATGGACGCTCTTCCGCTACCGGAGGAAGCGGAGCATCCGTACGCGTCGCGCGAGGCGGGCAAGATGCATGCGTGCGGTCACGACGGACACGTCGCGATGCTACTCGGCGCGGCCCGCATCATCGCGCAAGCGAACGACCTCGCCGGCACCGTCGTCTTGTGTTTCCAGCCCGCCGAAGAAGGCAAAGGCGGCGCGAAAGCCATGGTCGATGAGGGCGTTCTCGAACGCTTCGGCATCGAGCGCGCGTACGGTTTACACCTATTCTCGCATTTAGAGACCGGCACGCTCGGCTTCCGGGAAGGCCCGTTCTACGCATCGAGCGATTCGATCGAAATAACGATCGAAGGCGCGGGCGGCCACGGCGCGGCACCGCACCTTTCGATCGACCCGATTCTCGTCGCCGCCGAATTCGTATCGAGCGTGCAAAAGATCGTGAGCCGGCAGATCGATCCGATGGAACCGGCGGTCGTCACGATCGGCGCGATACACGCCGGTACGACGCATAACGTTATTCCGTCGCGCGCGACGCTGATGGGCACCGTGCGCGCTTTCGATCGCGACGTGCGCGCGCGCATGGCCGAACGTATCGAGCGCGTGCTCAAAGGCGTTTGCGACGCTTCGGGCGCCACCTATTCGTTCGATTACCAGTGGCGCTACCCGGTCACTTCGAACGACGCCGCGCAAACGCAATACGTGCGCGCGCTTGCGGAACGGACGTTCGGCGAAGCGCGCGTCGTTACGTCGGAGAAACACATGGGCGCCGAAGACTTCTCGTTCTTCGCCGAACTCGTACCCGCGTGCTATTTCGTCATCGGCTCGAACGGCGGCCCTGCAACGAGCTTTCCGCATCATCACGGAAAGTTCGACATCGACGAAGCGGCGCTCGAAACGGGTGTCCGCATCATGACGGCGCTCGCGCTCGACGCGCCCGCGAGCGCGCCGTAAAGCGATTACGGCAACTTGGTAAACCCACGAGGCAGCTTGAAAGCCGGATCGTTATCGTCGATCGAGCGGATGTTTCCCGATTCGAGTTCGAAGAAGTAATTGAAATCTGCGGCGCCCGACTGACGTTGGAAGCGTTGCCAAACCGAATAGCGTACGAGAGATCGGCTGCTGCGAAGCTTCGCTCTTCGCGCATCGAAGTAGCGTTGCAACTCGGGCTCGTACCGCTGCGGAGTTCCGTAGCGGGAGAGCCACGGCGCTGCGACATCGATGCACGCGAGTTCGGGCAGCGGCGTCGGCGCGAAATAATACCTCCAGCGGTCGAGCGAGTCGATTGTCATGTCGCTCGATACGATTGATTGTTCGTACGACGCCGTAAATTCATCCGTGAGCGATCCGCCGACGTTCTTCGGGCCCAGTGCCGCCCGCTCGATCGCGACCGTCGACGTCATGCCGTCGGCCGAAGGCGCCGACAGCTCCGCGATACCGTCGTCGTATTTGGCGTCGAGCGACACCGCGCGGTACACGTTGTTCGTGAAATCAAGCAGAGTCGCCGTCCGCGTGTTGCAATCGACGATCGTCGCTTCTTGCTTGCAAACGTCGTCGATACGCTCCTTACGCGTCGTCATGTAGCGCCGGATGAGGGAAGGCGTGCAATATTCGCGCGGGTGCTGACCCGCTCCGAAGTCGGCGGCGAAGTCCTGTCGGCGTAGCTGCGGATCGCTCGAGGGCACGAGCTTCGTTACCGAATCGTACGCGACGCCGATCGTCGATCGAGCGGAAGCAGCCGTCGACATAAATACGATCGCGGTCAAGGCCGGCAAAAGTTTGCTTAAGAGCACGCGCGCACTTTCTCGGAGCGAAGCACTCGTCCCGCCGCCGGCCGGCGCCGCTCGATATCGTGAACGCAAGGCTCGCGAGAGCGTTAGTCGGCGGAGCGCGTCAGCTTCTCGAGGCGACCGAGAATAACACGGCGGATCGCGCGACCGGATTCACCGCGGAAGCGCACCGCAACGTCCACGGATTTGGCG
>CAXTIY010000226.1:0-3546 GCA_964244215.1 uncultured bacterium | reverse complement strand
GATCGCGCGACCGGATTCACCGCGGAAGCGCACCGCAACGTCCACGGATTTGGCGCTCGACGATTCGGACGCACTTCGATCTTCCCGCCCATGTAGCCATATTAACGTTTTCGCTCGTCTGCGCGAGACTCGAGGGACGCTAACTCCCCGCGACGATGGGCCTACTTGACGTTCGGGACGACGTTGGAGGGGTCGTTATAGCCGGAGTAGAGCAGCGTCAGCTCTTCGGCTTTGCACCGCGTCACGCGATACGTCGTCTTATCGTAGTTGCACGTTTCCGTCGTGCCGTTCGCAAACGTGTACCCGAACGTTCCGACGCGCTTGCCGTCTTGCGTTTGATCCGGCTGCGCGGCGAAGACGGACTTCGGATCGTTCTTGGCGCTGCGGATGAGGCCGGCGATATCCGAATCCAAATTGTTGGCCGTGCCGGACTTCTCCCATTTGCCGTTCGCGAATACCCAGTAAGCGTGCCCGACGATGATCGTCTTGATCGGCTTACCTTCGAGCATCGTCGTCATCTGATAGCGGTCGGGCTTGACGTACACGCCGAGCGAGCGCACCGAGCCGAGCACGGTCAGCTTATACGATTTGACGCCCGCGAACGCAGCAAAGATCTTGGGCTTGAGCCCGGCGTCGCCCGCGGCGGAGGCGGCTCCCGGCAGGGCGAGAGCGAGCGAGGCGGCAGCGATGAGGCGGCGAGTCCAATTCACGGTATTTCCTCCGGCGACTACACTCCGTAACGCTGCCTTCGCGCGATACGTCGCCGGGTCCGGGTCGCGGCCGTCGCGAAGTGCGCGCCATGAACGAGCCGATCGATCTCATCTCGCACCAAGCGCTGCGCGACCTGAGCGCGTTCACCAGCCGCACGCGTCAGCCGACGCGCCTCGAACTGCTCGATACCGCGGCCATGGAACACGTCCAAGAAATCGAGATTACGGAAGAGCACATCACCGTAACCTACAATCAACATATCGCGCATCGCTATAACGCAAACGAAATCACGCACAAAGAGTGGTCGTACAAATACAACGACGATCCCGAATTCGTCAAAGCGATCGGCGCCGTTATCGAACTCGCGCGCAAACACGTACGCGACATGCCCGACAACATCGCCTGCCCGCCCGGCTGCGCCGAGTGCTGCAGCGGTTACGAACCGTTCGTCAGCCGTGCCGACGTGCAACGCATCGCGAACCACTTCGGCGTTCCTTACGACGAAGCGTTCGAAGACTACGTCGTCCCGCGCGAGTCGGCCGATGGTTTTTCGGTCGGCTATCTCAAGAAAGTAACGGACGACATCGCGAGTCAGTGCGTCTTCCTCAAAGGCAGCACCTCGGGCCGCTATTACTGCGGCATCTACGAAGCGCGACCGCACGATTGCGGCGCCTTCACGCCCATCGGCTGCGAAGACGTCGATACGAGTTTACGGCACGATCGTAAATTCGTGCCGGGAACACCGTTCGCACCAAAACCGCGCGCTTCGGCGAAACGGAAATTGCGACGCTGAACGCCCCCGGGTCGTACGACGCGATCGTCGTCGGCGGCGGGCATAACGGACTGGTTTCGGCCGCCTATCTTGCGAAAGCCGGGCGGCGCGTTCTCGTTCTCGAGCGGCGGGAGATTCTCGGCGGCGCCGCCGTCAGTGAAGCGGTCTGGCCCGGCTGGACCGTCTCGACCGCGTCATACGTCTGCGGCTTGCTGCATCCGCGCATCATCGCGGACCTCGATCTCGCGGCCCACGGCTATTTTGCTTACGCGAAAGATTGGTCGTCGTTCACGCCGTTGCCGGACGGCCGGTCGCTTTTACTCGGCTGCGATCGCGCGGCGAACGCGCGCGAGATAGCGGCCTTCGATCCGCGCGATGTCGACGGCTTTGCACATTTCGGCGCGGAAGCGACGCAGCTCGGAGCGCGCCTGTTCGATGCCTTCGAACGCGAGGACCCAAGCGACGCCATCGATAGCGAAACGTGGGCGACGCTACGCGGTTCCGTGGCCGGCCTCGTGGAGCGCCACGTCCGGACGCCCGTGCTTGCGGCGACGCTCGCGATCGACGGCTTGATCGGCACGTACGCCGGTCCCCGCGATGCGGGCACCGCATACGTCCTCGCGCATCATTACGCGGGTCGCGCGCTCGGAACGCAAGGCGCTTGGGGCTACGTCCGCGGCGGCATGGGCGGCGTCTCACGCGCGATCGCGCTCGCAGCACGTAGCGCCGGATGCGCGTTCCGTACGAACGCGCGGGTCGCGCGCATCCTCGTCCGCGACGGACGCGCGTACGGCGTCGCACTCGCGGACGGCACCGTATACGCGGCGCCGCTCATCATCTCGAATGCCGATCCCGTCGAGACGTTCGCCAATCTGCTGGCACCGGCCGACCTGCCGCCCGCGATACGCGCGAAGCTCGCGACGTGGCGCATAGAGGGCTGCTCTCTCAAACTCAATCTCGCCCTCGGCGAATTACCGAACTTTACCGCGCGGCCCGGAAACGACTCCGCGCAACCGCACCATCTCGCCACGCTGCACGTGGCACCCTCGCTCGACTATCAGCAGAGCGCGCACGACGACGCAAGAGCCCGCGGCGCTTCGCGCGCGCCCGTTCTCGAGTGCTTCATGCAGACGCCGACGGAACCGTCGCTCGCGCCGCCCGGCAAGCATTTGCTGTCGGTATTCGCACAATACTATCCGTACGCGCGGGCCGACGGTGCGTGGACCGACGCGAAACGAGAAGCCGCAGCAGACTCCATCGTAGCGACGATCGCAGCTTACGCACCGAACGTTCCGAGCGCGCTCGAAGCGCGGCAGATACTCGCGCCGCCCGATCTCGAACGGCGCTTCGGCTTGCACGGCGGACACATTTTCCACGGCGAATTACTACCGGGTCAGATACTCGGAGAACGCTTCGCGACGCGCACGCCGTTGCTCGGGCTACTGCTGTGCGGCAGCGGCGCCTCCCCCGGCGGTTGTGTCAGCGGAATACCCGGTTGGCACGCGGCGAGCGCGGCACTCGCGGAGCCCGTGCCCGTCTAGGCGGCTAGCGCCACATCGCCTTCGAGATCGTCGCGCAGCCGGCGTTTCGCGCGCGAAATATACGTCTTTACCGTCCCGATCGGGATATCGAGTTCGAGCGCGATCTCGCGATAGCGAAGTTCGGATAGATAATAGAGCTCGAGAACGCTGCGATATTTTTGCGGTAAGGCTTCGAGCGCCGAGTGGACGCGCGTCGCACGATCGCTCAGTAACGCGAGCTCCTCGGGACCCGGTTCCTCGGGCCGCGTTTCGCCGCCGTCGACGAGCACGAGCCGCCTGCGACGGCGGATCGAATCGAGTGAGGCATTACGCGCGATCACGAAGAGCCAACGCGAGAACGGTCGATCCGGACGAAATTCGCCGATCCGACGGTACGCACGCAAGAATGCATCTTGCGCGATGTCTTTGGCTTCGTCCGGGTCGCGCGTTAGGCGGTACGCGAGACGCACGATCGGAGCGCGGTAGCGATCGACGAGCTCGCCGAAGGCCTGCTGGTCGCCCGCGCGGGCACGGGTCAGCAAT
>CAXTIY010000225.1:0-6074 GCA_964244215.1 uncultured bacterium | reverse complement strand
CGTGATGCCGAGGGCCGCGAATTTGCGCGCGAGCTCCGGCCCAACGCCGCGCAAATCGCGGAGCATCCGCGGCTCGGCGAGCGTTACGTCGCGCGTCGCAACAGCTCCGCGCCGACGTCGTCGAGCGCGATGCCGCGGTGCTCGAGCAGAACGAGGGTGTGATAGAACAGATCGGCGACTTCCCACACGAGTTCTTGCGGGTCGTCGTTCTTGGCCGCGATCACGACTTCGGTCGCTTCCTCGCCGATTTTCTTGCCGATCCGGTCGACACCATCATGCAAAAGTTTTGCCGTGTAACTCGTCTCGGGCGACGCCGTTCTACGTGCCGCGATCGTTTGGCGCAAATGCTCGATCGCCGCTTCGAATCGCGCGGAGGGCGGCGCTTCTTCGGCAAGCAGCACATTGGAAAAACAAGACGTAGCGCCCGTGTGGCAAGCCGGCCCCGTGGGGTCGACGCGGTAGAGAAGGGCATCGGCATCGCAGTCGTACGAAACGCTCACCACGCGCTGGGTATGCCCGGAGGTTTCGCCTTTGTGCCACAAGGCCGAACGCGACCGGCTGAAAAGCCACGTCGACCGCGAGTCGAGCGTTCTGCGAAGCGCTTCGCGGTCGGCATACGCGAGGGTCAGTACGGCACCGCTGTGCACGTCTTGAACGACGACCGGCAGCAGACCGCTCTCACCCCATTGCAACTCGCCCGGCGACACCTCGCTCAAGCGAGCCGCACCGTCGCGCTATGGTGCGGCCGAATCGGAATGCCGCGCGTGGCGAGATCCGCTTTGAGATCCGCGATATCGAGCTCGCCGAAGTGAAAGAGCGAGGCCGCGAGCGCGGCGTCTGCGCCCGCTTCGAGAAACACGGCGGCGAAATCGTCAGCTTGGCCCGCACCGCCAGAAGCGATGACCGGAACCGAAACCGCTTCGCGGATCGCGCGCGTCAGCTCGAGGTCGAACCCCGCCTTCGTGCCGTCGCGGTCGATGCTCGTCAACAAAATTTCCCCCGCTCCCAGTTCCGTCGCCTCGTGCGCCCACGCCACGGCATCGCGACCGGTCGGCGTTCGGCCGCCGTCGATGACGACTTCGTAGCCACGCCCGCCCGGCGCTCGCCGCGCATCGATCGCGAGCACGATGCATTGGCTGCCGAATTCGCTCGCCGCCTCGCGCAACACTTCCGGCGCGCGAACGGCCGCGCTATTGAGCGAGACTTTATCGCAACCCGCGCGCAGCATGGCACGCACGTCGTCCGCAGTCGAAACGCCCCCGCCGACGGCGAACGGAATCGTTAGTTCGGCTGCAACCGCGCGCACGACGTCGCGCATGGCTTTGCGGCCTTCGAGCGTCGCCGTGATGTCGAGAAAGACCAGTTCGTCTGCCCCCCGCGCTTCGTAGAGGCGGGCGAGCTCCACCGGGTCGCCGGCATCGGCCAACTGCACGAAGCGCACACCCTTGACGACGCGCCCGGCCTTAATATCCAAGCACGGCACGATACGGCGGGCGAGCACCTAGGAACCGGAGCCGGGCGAAGCTTGGCTCACGCGGCTTCGCCCGCGTAGCTCCGCTCGGCGACGCCGTCGAAAGCGACCACGAGCAGCGCGAGATCGTCGTGCACCACGCCGCCACTGCGCCCGCGGACCGCCGCCACCAAATCGTCCGCGCAGTTTTGCGGGTCGCGCGAGGCGGCTCGCAACCAGTCGATCGCCGCGCTATCGGGCAAGATCTCACCCTCCGGATCGCGAGCTTCCGTCAGCCCGTCCGTCGCGAGCACGATCAGATCGCCACGCGTTAGGCGTAACGTTCGGTTCTCGTAGCCGAAATCCGGATCGAGGCCCACGATCGGGCCCGTCACGCTGAGCGGCTCGACGTTCTCGCCGCGTCGCAGCCAGGCACCGGAGTGCCCGGCGCTCGCGTAAACGAGCGAGCCGTCGACGCTGTCGATGATGCCGACGAACGCAACGACGAACAGATTGGGATCGCGGATCGTATCGAGAAATATCCGATTGAACTGCGAGAGAATCTGGGCCGGATCGTTGCGCGTAAGGGCGAGCGTGCGAATCGAATACTTCACGAAGGCGGTGTTGACGGCGGCTTCGATACCCTTGCCGCTCATATCCGCGATCATGATGAGGCCGCGCGTCGCATCGAGCCGACGGGCGTCGAAGAGGTCGCCGCCCACGGCCGCATCGCGGTCGGCCGAGACGTACGCCGTGCCGATACGCGAGCGCGGCAATATGTCGAGGTCGGTGCGAAACGCGCGCTGCAGCGTTTCGACGATCGACGATTCTCGTTCGAGTACTTCGAGAATTTGCGCGCGCGAAGCGACGAAGACGACTGCGACGATACCGAAGACGAGGATCGACGCGAGACCCCCGACGAGCGCCTGATTGATGCGCCGCTTGAGTTCGTTTTGTGCGAACTCGAGACGGCTCTCCAAGAGTTCGTGAAGGTGCCCCGACTCGCTCCGCAGCTGATCGATGTAGACTTTGCCGTCGGTCTGCCGCAAAAGCGCATACGGCGCGTGCGGATGCTCGCGCAGCGGCTCCGCGACGTCGCGCAACCAGAGTTGATGGAGGTTACGCATCTCTTCGATCGACTCGCTGAGTTTGGGCACGCCGAGCGTCTTCGTCGTCTGGGAGAAGGCTGCGAGCGCGACGAGAAACTGATCTTTGCTTGAGCCGCTCATATCGCTATCGAGAAAAAAGGGCTTATCCCAGGCGACGAAACCGCGCAGGCCCGCTTCCTGGTCGATCTGCACCGTGACGAGTGCATCGAGCTGCTGCTGCGCGAGGACGAACTCGCGCTCGACACGCGCCGCGCTATCGAGCTGCGTGTAGATGCGCACCGAGATGAAGACCGCGATCCCGATGACGGCAGCGATCAGCACGCCGAGCAGTAATGCTCTGCGTACGTTCGCGGTATGGAAAAGCGTGCGTTTCGGTTCCATCATGAAGGAGAGATCGAGGCGACGCCCAGATTCGAACTGGGGAATAGAGCTTTTGCAGAGCTCCGCCTTACCACTTGGCTACGTCGCCGTTCTTCGCGTTTCTCGACGGTTCCCTGGAGCGGGTGGCGGGAATCGAACCCGCGCGTCAACCTTGGGAAGGTCGCAAGCTACCATTACATCACACCCGCAGGTTGCCCGCAGACGTACGCGGTTCTCCCTCGGATTGAAGCCGTCCCGCTTTTGACGACCTTAGTCGTCGAGCGACGTGAAGCCGCGTGTTACCTTCGCGAGCAGCTCCACGAGCGTCTTCTTCTCGGCTTGCGTGAGCGCTCGCATGGCGGCACGGTTCTTCGCAAAATATCCAGGCAACATCGTTTGCACGAGTCGCTTGCCGGCGCGCGAAAGCGAAATATAGGAAACCCGACGATCTTCGGTGCTCGCCTTCCGATCGATGTAGCCGTCGCGTTCGAGGCCCGCAACGAGCCCGGTTACGTTCGCTTGCGTCGTGCCGAGATAGCGACGTAAATCGGAGAGGGAGATGGGAGCCGCCTCCGCTTGCAATACGATAAGCACACCGAATTTTTGCGGCGTAAGTCCCGCTTCGAGGAACCAGGTGCCAAGTGCGTTTTCGACGCGTTGCGCCGTGGTCCGCAGTGCCAGCAACGAACGAACCGCCGATGCATCGAACTCGCTAAACCGTTTGCGATGGCCGCTGAAGTGGGCTTCGGGCCAACCGACGATGTCTTCCGAGGCATGCACGTCGCCGTCTCTCATAGCTCTATGCTATCATACGATGCAGGAACTTAGGCAGCGATGCTTTTTAATTTAAGGAGCTATGTGTGAAGAAATCCTTCATCGCGAAGGGCGCCATCTCGGCGGTCATGCTGTTCGCGACGATCGATGCCGCCGCGGCGGATACCGTCCTCGTCAAAAGGGGAGCCGAGGTCGATGGCACCTTACAGCAAACGTTAAACTCTAAAACCAATCATGACGGTGATACCTTCGTACTTTTGCAACGCGACACGTTCTTCCATCATAACGAAGCGCTGCACGGTGCGACGATCGAAGGTCACTTAGAGAACGTGTCGCCGGCGAGTGCGACGCACAAGGCGACGATGCTCGTCGTTTTCGACGACATAAAAATGCCGGACGGCACGACCGTACAATTCGAACCGCGCATTAAATCGCTCAGTACGTTCGAACCGAAAACGCACCACGTTCGCGACCTCGGCTTGATCGTGGGCGGCGCGGTCGCGGGCCATATGATGAAGGGAAAGTCGCATGGCGGACTCGCGGGCGCCGCGGCCGGCTTTGCATTATCTTCCGCGCTAAAAAGCGATATTAAAGTGAAGAAAGGGACGCTCGTGAAACTTGTAATGAAGAGCGACGTCGTCGCGACCGGAGCGCAAGCCGAAGCCTCCCCGATGTAGGTTCGTCCCGCTGCCCTTCGAACGCCCGGCCTTTAAGAGATATAGGAGATACCACGCGATGGCGATGCAAGTAACCTGTCCACTCTGCCGCCAGACGATAACGGGCGATAGTGAAGAAACGCTCGTTACCGCAGCCGATGCTCACGGCGACGAAAACCATGGAATGCGCGCGCCGCGCGAGATGATTATCAGCAACGCTCGAGAGGTTTAACGAAAGAAGACTCCGTCGCCGGAGTCTTTTTTCGACTTTTGTCGGATGCCGCTATTCGGCCATGCGCACGAAGAAAGCGCGATGGTCGTTACAGAGTGCGAGATCGGCACGGTAACCCGCACCGAACCAACGACTCCAATCGCCAGGCTGCGCGTACGGAAGTAACAAGCGTCCGTCCAAGTTCTGCAACACGGGGCCGATCCAGAGCACGCTCCCGTCCTCAGGACTGTAAATGCGCAAGCGGTCGCCCCGCCAAAGCGCGTGCATTCCCGCGTATTGGTCGCCGGGCACCGGGCGCTCTAAATCTTGCTGGAAGAAAAACGATCCGTTCGCCGTGTCTTCGGCTTGCGCTCGCGCCAACCGGCCCACGATGAAATCGCTCTGCGGAAACGCATCGTCGCCGCGTAAGCTGTAGGCTTCTAGACCGCGCAATTCCGGCATGTTGCGAGCGAGCGCGAACTCGTACTTCAACTGCATTTGCATGATTTGCTCGGCCGGCACTTGCAGCGTCCGAGCGATGCGAATCGCCGTCGGAACGTCGAGTGGCGAACGACCCGCGAGCATCTCTTCGAGTTGCGCCGGATCCATCCCGACTTTGCTCGCAAACACCTTTGGCGTCAGGCCGATCGGATCGAAAAATTCGGCCTTGAGAATGGGACCGGGATGAGGTGCCGCGGTACGTCGTTCGGAGGTAACGTTGTTCGTCGAGGTGTTGGTAGAAATGACGGTGCTTGCTCCTTCTCGTTCCTCTACGTCGGCGGGACGCCCGTGGCGCATTAGGACCGAGCGTTAATTAAGCCTGAGGCGAGCTTCTGCGGCAAGCCGACTTTACGCTGCGGGCGGCGCGCTCGAAGCGGGAGACGCGCTCGGAACGGGAGACGCGCTCGGAACGGGCTTCGGATAGCAGCCGTCGGGCGCCGTCATGGACGCGGGCAGCCCGAGCGGCGCCGCCGCGGTCAAGCCGAACGCTAGCGGATACGTCGAGCCGCCGTCGGTCATGTAGCTGCCGGTGACCCGTTCCACGCCGCCGGGCGGCACGCTGAACGCGCGCACGAGATAGCGATTTCCCGCGCCCTTCACACATTGCAGGCGCAGCGGTGCCGCGTCGCCGTCGAAGGCGATCGTGGTCGTCACCGGGTATCCGATCGGCTGCTCGTAGAGATAGGCCGTCATGGGAACGTCGAGGGGATTCGAGAGCTGCAATTCGAGCGGCCGTAAGAGCCCGTAGTCGCCGGCCAAAACGTGGCCGCCCGGTCGCAGATTCGGAAGGGCGGACCCGAGAGCGCCGACCGTTTGGGGCGCGGATTCGGGATCGCCCGCCCGGTACGCGAGCGACAGCGGTGAGGTGAGCAAGAGATCGTACTCGCCGCGACGGTTCTTGCCGTCGCTCGGCAACTCGGTACTTCCGAGAAAGGCCCGCAGATCGGCACCTTCCGGGAGAGAAACGACTGTGACCCGCACGGGATCCCCCGCGACGACCGAAAGATCGAGCA
>CAXTIY010000224.1:0-6104 GCA_964244215.1 uncultured bacterium | reverse complement strand
TCTCGAACGTTGCGGCGTTCCGGTTCCTCTAGGCGATCGCATCCGCGTCGTGCCCGCCGAGACGCAGCCGGGCGTCGAAATCGCGCGCGCGCTCGTGCAAGAGGCGCGCGTGCTCATTCTCGATGAGCCGACGGCCGTACTCGCACCGCCCGCAATCGAGCGATTGTTCGCGCGCATGCGGCGGCTCCAGCAAAGCGGTGTCACGCTACTCGTCATCCTGCATAAGATTAACGAAGTGCTGGCGATCGCGGAGACCGTCACGGTATTGCGCGCGGGAGCTCTCGTCGCGCGTTTACTGCCCGCCGCTGCGATGAGTCCGAGCGAGCTCGCGCGCGCGATCGTCGGCACGGGTCACGCCAGTGAGTCGAGCGCGCCGCTCGAACCCGCCCGAACGTTGCGAGATGCGGCGCCGGCGTTGCATCTGCATGGCGCCTGTACGCGCGCCGACGGCGAAGGTCCGGCGCTCGATGGAGTCGTTCTGCGCGTCGGGCATGGCGAGATCGTAGGAATCGCAGGCGTCGAGGGAAACGGCCAACGCACGCTCGTGAACGCGATCGCCGGGCTCTCGCCGATGACGGCCGGACGATTGGAGTGCGGCGGACGCGACGTAACGCGGGCTTCGCTCCTAGAGCGTCGCGCGCACGGTTTGCGCATCATTCCGTTCGAACGCAACGTCGAAGGGCTCAGCCTTTCGAGCGCACTCTGGCAGAATTGGTGCGCGCGGCTGCTCGTTGCGCGGCGCATGCTGCGCGTGATCGAACCGCGTCGCCTGCGCGCCGCAAGTGCGGCCGCGCTCGCGCGCTGGAGCGTTCGTTTCGCCTCCGTCGATCAACCGGCAGCGGCGCTTTCGGGTGGCAACGCGCAGAAGATTATCCTCGCGCGCGAGATCGATGACGACGCCGCGCTCATCATCGCAGCTCAGCCGACACGCGGGCTCGATATCGAGGCGACTGCGTTCGTCTGGCGCGCCTTGCGCGTCGCGCGCGACCGCGGCTGCGGCGTGCTGCTCATCTCATCGGACCTCGACGAACTTTTCGACATCAGCGATCGCGTCGTCGTCATGCTTTCGGGCCGCGTCGTCCAGACGTTTACCGCGCCGTACGATCTGCATGCGGTCGGCGCCGCGATGACGGGAGCCGTCGCGTGAGCGCCAAGGTACTGCGCGTCTCGCGCGCGCTCGCGTTCGTCGTCGTCGCGTTGCTATTTTGCGGCGCGATCTTTAGCGCAGCCGGATATTCGGCGAGCGACATGTTCCTCAGCATCGCCGAAGGGGCATTTCTCGCCCCGCATGCGATCGTGCACACGCTGCGTTGGACGGTACCGCTTTTTATAACGGCGCTCGGCGTGCTCATCACGTTTCGTTTCGGCTATTTCAACATCGGCGCGCAGGGCCAATTCTATCTCGGTTCGATCGCCGCGGCACTCGCTGCCGATAACCTGCGTGCCGCTTCGCCGTTCGTTGCGATCCCGCTCGTCGTCTTGGCCGGTATTGCGGGCGGCGCGCTCTGGGCGCTTTGGCCGGCGCTGCTGCGCGTGCGCTCGGGGACCGATGAAGTGATTACGACCCTGATGGGCAATTTCATCGCCGCACTCGTGCTCGTCTATATGACGTCGGGGCCGCTTAAAGATCCGTCGGGCACGGGCCAAGTCGCGGCCGGCCGGCCCGTCGCCGCAGCTTTTCGCATCGCCAGCTCCGACGGCGTTTCGTTCACGCTTATCGCGATCGTGGTCGTCGTCGGTTTGCTGCTGTGGCTGCTCGTCGACCGCACCGCCTTCGGCGTGCTCGGGAGTCTCGCAGGGCGCAATCCGGTCATGGTGCGCTGGCAGGGCGCGCGATCGTCGCAGATTGCGATAGCGGCGTTTCTGATCGGCGGTGGCCTCGCGGGGCTCGCGGGTGCGCTCGAACTGCTCGGGCCGAGCGGCCGGCTCGTCAGCGGCTCCGCACCGACGCTCGGCTTCGGAGCCGTCTTAATCGCGCTCGTCGCCGGACTCTCGGTGCCCGCGACGGCTCTCGTCTCGGTTTTCTTCGGAGGTCTCGCGGCCGCGAGCCTCTATCTGCCCGTAATCGCCGGATTACCGTCGGCTGCGATCGACATCATCAATGCGGCCATTACGCTCTTAATTACGGCGCGCGCATGGCCGCGTTTGCGTCTGCCGCTGCGGCGCGCATCCGTTTGATCGAAGCGCTCGCCCAAATACTGCAAGCGGCGACGCCGCTGATCTACGTGACGCTCGCGGGCGTACTCGCGCAGCGTTCCGGCGTTCCGCATCTCGGGCTCGAAGGCTTGATGATCGCGGGCGCGTGTGCCGCGGTCGTCGGCGCGAAACAGACGTCGTCGGTTGCGGCCGGACTCGGTATCGCGATCGTGCTTTGCGTGGCCCTGTCCGTGCTGCTGTGGTTCGCAATCGAAAAACTGCGCGCGAATCCGGTAATCGCGGGCCTCGGTCTAACCGGGCTCGGCCTCGGCGGCACCGATCTCGCGATCCAATCGATCTACGGTAACGAGGGTGCCGTGCATACGGATGCCGCGCTGCCGCATCTCGGGGCGTGGGCGGGCGACTTCGCCGGACTCTCGGCGCTCGTCGTCGCGATGCCGTTTACGGTTGCGGTGCTGTGGGTGCTATTACGGCGCACGCGTTTCGGTTTGCGCCTTGCTGCGAGCGGAGAGCATCCGTTCGCGGCGCGCAGCGTCGGCACGGATCCGGCGCGCATGCGCTTGATCGCGCTCGCGCTCGGCGGTGTGCTGTGCGCGCTCGGCGGTGCGGAGCTCGCGCTCGGGAACTTGCAGATCTTTAGCGTCGGCATGACGGCCGGACGCGGCTTCATGGCGTTCGCGGCCGTGACGTTCGGCGCTGCGAATCCGCTCGGAGCCTCCGCCGCCGCGACGTTCTTCGCACTTGCGGAATACCTCGGGATTCGGGCGCAACTCGTTTTCGGAAAAGCGGTCTCGCCCGAACTACTGCTAAGCCTTCCGTACGTGGCGACGATCGTCGGCGTGTGGCTCAGTAGTCGCTTACGCGGCGGCGTCGATGCGCCGGGCGCCATTTCCGAACTCCGCGAATATTGATGCGGTGCCGGTGAAGCGAGGGCCGCTCACGTTAATCCTCGGAGCGATGCCCTCGGAAGTACGCGTGCTGCAAGCGCTGTTGCAGCGCCGTACGAGCGGCGCACTAGACGGTATTCCGTACGACACGGGTTTCCTAAATAAAATGCGCGTCCTCGTTGCGGTGACGGGCGTGGGAGTTACGAATGGCGCGATGGTCGCGACTCTCTTTATCCATCGCTTTTCGCCGGCCGAGGTAATCGTCACGGGAACAGGCTCGCGCTTCAATCCACGCATCCGCACGGGCGACACCGTTATTTCGACCAAGACGATCCATCATGCTGCGGGTAGTCTCACGAACGCCGGCATGGTGTATCGGAACGTACGCGGTCCGTTGCCGGGGCAGATGACGTCGTGGTTTTACAAGCCCGATCCGCGGCTGCTCGCGCTCGCAAAGGCGAGCGCCGCGTCGTACGAAGCGCAAGAGATCGCAGTCGACGGCGAACGCTATCGGCCGCGCGTGCTGCCCGGCGTCGTCTCCGCTAGCGATCTCTTCGGCGTCTCCGATGAGAAGATCGCGGACATGAAAGCCAAACTGAATCCGGACATCATGGAAATGGAAAGCGCGGCGATCGCGCAGGTCGCGCATCAATTCGGTACGCCGCATGTCGTGTTCCGCGCCGGCAGTAATCGAACGCAATCCGACCCCGGTAACGACTATCGCAAGCTCGGGCAGATTGCGGCGAGCGCGGCCGCACGCTGGACCGCGCACTTCGTCGGCGCCCTGGAGAACGAGCGATGATCGATGCAACGCTTCCGCGACTCGATCTGCACCGCCATCTCGACGGGAACGTGCGCCTTGCGACGATCCTCGATCTGGCGCGGCAGCATCGTATCGCGCTCCCGGGCGAGACGCTCGATACGCTGCGGCCGCACGTCGTGGTGCAGTCAGAGCGGCTCGGCTTGATGCCGTTTTTGTCGCGCCTCGATTGGATGACGGCGGCGATCGCAGATGAAGATGCCGTGCGCCGGGTCGCGCGTGAAAACGTCGAAGATGCGGCGAGCGACGGGCTCGATTACGTCGAGCTGCGTTTCAGCCCGTACTTTCAGGCGCGGCCGCATGGGCTCGATCCCGTCGCGGTCGTGCGTGGCGTCGTCGCCGGAACCGAAGAGGGGCGCGCGTCGACCGGCATCGGTGTTAACCTTATCGGCATTCTAAGCCGCACGTTCGGCGTGGAGGCGTGCACGATCGAACTCGAAGCGTTGCTCACGCAGCGCGAGCGCATCGTCGCGCTCGACCTCGCAGGCGATGAAGAGAACTTCCCGGCCGAGCTCTTCGCCCGGCACTTCGCACGGGCGCGCGACGCGGGGTGGGCGATCACGGTTCATGCCGGTGAAGCGGGGCCCGCGGAAAACATTTGGAGTGCCATCCGCGTACTCGGCGCGACGCGCATCGGCCACGGCTCGCACGCGCTCGAGGATCCCGAACTCATGGATTATCTCCTTAAACATCGCATCGGCATCGAAGCAAACATCACGAGTAACGTTCAAACCGGAGCCGCGTCGAGTTACGCGGCCCATCCGCTCAAGACGTTTCTCGAGTACGGCATTCTCGCATCGATCAATACGGACAATCCGATCGTGAGCGGCATCGACTGGCCACATGAAGTAGAGATTGCGGCCCCCGCTGCGGGTCTCTCGGATACGCAAATCGAGCAGGCGCTACGCAATGCCGTCGAGATGGCGTTCGTGCCGCGCTCGGAAAAAGAGGCGTTGCTGCGAATACGATCCGCCCCCGGCGGGGCCTAATTCGCACCTCGATCCGAGGTAGTGAACACGTGGTGAACGACGCCGCCCGGGGACCCGTCCGGCTATCGGCGGGGCGCCGCAGTGCGGCGCGTAGCGCAGCGCGTCGCTGCAAAAGGCGCCGGATCAAAGAAGTGCGTGTGGTTCTTGGATGGCGGCTTGTCCGACACTTTCTGTTACACGCCGGCTTATGATCTATAATGCAGACGTATGGGGTTGGCTCGGTAAGTTATGCATGGGCGCCGTGTGCGGCGTCCGAGGCGTGCACGTCGTGCTCGTGATCTCCATGCTCGTGGTGGCAACCGTGGTCCATGGGATTACGCCAATTCAGATAGACGAGCCATGCTGCGAATCCGCCGAATAGCACGTTGAGCCAGAACGTATAATCGAACGAAAAATGCATGAGCTCGGCTCGAACGTTCGGATTGCGCGCGGGAATGAGATGCAGTGCTTTGAAGGCGAGATCGATAACGATGGCGCTCACGGCCATCGTGACGTAGAAGATCGCGCCGATGTAAAGTGCCATCTTGAGCCCATAATATTTTCGATAGACGTCGAGCAACGGCAAGACGAGTAGGTCGGCATAGAGGAACGCAAGCACGCCGCTCATGCCGACGCCGCTACTCCAAAGAATCGCTGCCATCGGCACGTTACCGATCGAGCAAACGAACGTTATGATCGCAACCAGCGGTCCGATAAGCGCGCCGCCGACGATAGAAAGCCAAGCGGGGCCACCACCAATGAAAAGCGAGTGCCAAACACCGTCCGGTACGAAGACCGCAAGAAAGCCCGCGACCACGAAGCCGATGGTAAGGTCGACCCACAGCATTTCCCAATCCATCGCAAAGTGCTGCGCGAGAATAACCGGAAACTGCGGATTGCGCACTTTTGCACGCCAGGTCGCGCCGTCGACCGTCATGTCGTGATCCATGCCCGGAGCCGCGTGCGTCGCGTTTACACGCGCCCTCTCTACGAGCGCTTTGGGATACGTCGCTTTAATCAACAGCGACATGATGAAGATCATCACGATGCCGCCGAGCCACTCGGCTAGCGTGAACTGCCAGGCCATCAAAATCCATAAGACGATGCCGAGTTCGATCACGAGGTTCGTCGAGGAGAAGAGGAACGCGAGCGACGGAACGAGCGCGGCACCCTTGGCGAACATCGAGCGCGTAACCGCGGCCGAGGCATACGAACACGACGAACTCGCGGCGCCGAAGACGGTCGCAAGCGCGATTTCTCGCGCGCCGTCGC
>CAXTIY010000223.1:0-6104 GCA_964244215.1 uncultured bacterium | reverse complement strand
TCTAAGCCGCCGGCTTCTTCGCGTAGCCCGCAGCCGCAGTATAGGCACGGGCGGCGAGCCGAACCGCGGCTTCGTCGAGCTCGGGAACCGCGGTGCGAGAGCAGACGCTCCAGGCGCGATGATAGCCGCGTAACGCCACGACGAAGCGCTCGACGTCGGCCGGCAAACCGCGGGCGCGGCCGCGGGCGGCGGCCGCTCGCGCGAAATCGCGCAACCGGCTTTCGAAGTCGAGCGGTGCGGGCCCGCCCTCGGCACTCGGGAATAGCGTGAGCGGCCGGCGCTCGGCAACGTTCTTCATCGTCATCAACCTCACGACGATGGTAGGGGCCGACTACGCCAACTGGATGGCACACCACGTTTGCTTCGCTCGAGACGGGAGTTCGTTCCAACATGGATGCCGAGAACCAGCACCGCACCGCGGGCGTCGCTCTATCGCCGCCGCTACTTTTCGGCGCGGCGCTCGCGCTCGGCATTGCGCTCGGTCGCGGCGCGACGAGCGACGCGCGCGGCACGCGGGTGGCGCAAGCGACGGGCCTGCTGTGTCTGGGGGCGGGGGTCGTGCTCGGTGCGATCACGATCGCCCAATTAAAACAGGCGGGCACGAATCTGAGTCCCTACCGCCCGACGACCGCGCTCGTAACGCGCGGTCTCTTCGGGCTCAGCCGCAATCCGGCGTACGTCGCCGCGACCTCGCTCTATTTAGGTGCCGCGCTTCTCGCGCGCTCGCTTCCCGCACTCGAGTTCTTACCGATCGTCCTCGCGCTCCTCGATCATTACGTCGTCGATCGCGAGGAACGCTATCTCGACGAGCGCTTCGGTGAAGCGTATCGCGCGTACCGTGCCAAGGTGCCACGCTGGTTTTAAACGACGCGAGCGATGAGGTTCGACGCGGACCGGAGCGGAGCCGCGGTTTGGTTACCGAAACGACCCGCATGCAACGTTTTCATGCGGTCGCAGCGATTACGGTCGCCGCTTTATTCACCATCATTTGCCTGCCGGTACGGGCGGACCCGGACGACGGTTCGCGCGTTGCGGCGGCGCTTGCGAAAGCGGCCGCCGACGCTTCCTCGTTTCGAATGACGCTGAGCGGCGCGCAAAACATTAGTTCGACGATGGTCTTCGTGCGGCCGGATCGCGTCGAATCGGACATGTCGGTCGGTCCGCTCAAGACGCAGAGCGTCGTCATCGGTTCGACGAGTTACGTCCGCATCAACGGCGGTACGTGGCTCGTCTCGAAACTGCAAAACGCGACGGACTTCGCAAAGCAATTCGCGACGACGCTCGCAAAGCAGACGACCTATACGCCGCTGCCCGATCGCCAAGAGTCAGGCGTAACCTACGGCGCTTTTTCGAGCACGAGCGACTCGGGTATGCTCGCGCCGGCGGGCACCGCAACCGCAGCTTCGGCGCCCATGACGATGCAATGCACGTACGACAAAGTGACGTACCTCCTGCACGTCTGCACGCTCCAGCCACCGGGGGTGCCGTTTCCGATGACGCTAACGTATTCGGCTTGGAACGATCCTTCAAACGCAGTCGACGTGCCGCCGGACGCACCGGCCGCAAACTAGGTCAGCGCGTGACTGTGGGCGCCCGTCAGGACGCCTAAGATGCCGAGTAAGATCGCGCCGACGATTCCGAAAATCAATCCGATGCCCGCGATGATAAATCCCCAATTGCGCCACGCGTTTTGTACGGCGACGAACTGTTCTTCATCGACGAAGTTGCGATGCCGTACCGCCCAATCGTTGCCTTTGATTCCGAAATAGATCGCCATACCGAGCGTCGCGATGTTCAATCCCGGTATCAGGCAGACCACGAGATAACCGATACCGAGCCCGAGCGCGCCGTGATTTAAAAGCCAGAAGGGGCAGAGCAAAAAGGCGCCCCAGTTCCACATGCCCGAGAAACGCGTTATCGCAGGGGTCGCATACGGCGGCGGTGCTCCCGGTGCCGACACATACGGGGGCGGCGGCGGCGCCGCACCGCCGCCATAGGCGTTCGACGTCGATTCGTACGGGGCGGCGGGAAGCGCGAACGGCTCGTCCGTGGCCGGAAGCACGACGGCCTGGCACCGACCCTGACAAATGCCCCGGGCGTCGAGCGGCCCGCCGCAAGCCGTACAAAACGATGCTGCCATAAAGCGCTCCGTCGCAAGCGATGAGATTTCCGGGCCGTTACGGGCGAGTGCCGAACTATTCCTAGGGGCACCCGCTCTCGGCCAGGACGTTGGCACACCGGACGCCTAGGATAGCGACGATGGCGAAAGTGCGGGCGGCCTTCTTTTGTTCCGCCTGCGGCAACGAGTCGCCGCGTTGGCTCGGACGCTGTCCCGCCTGCGACGCTTGGAACACCGTCGTCGAAGCGCCGGCGGCGACGGTGCGCGGCAAAGGCCCCGGCAACCCCCGCTCCACTCTCTCACCGCTCGCCACGCCGCTGCGGCTCGGCGACGTCTCGAGCGGGCGGGTCGCGCGCATTTCGAGCGGTATCTCGGAGTTCGATACCTTACTCGGCGGCGGGATCGTACCGGGAAGCCTCATACTGCTCGGCGGGCCGCCCGGCGCCGGCAAATCGACGCTGCTCCTACAGATCGCCGCACGGCTCGCGGGCGAACGCGGACCAGTCGTCTACATCTGCGGCGAAGAATCCGCCGCGCAAACGAAGTTGCGCGCCGAGCGCTTGGGCTCGAGCGACGAGCTCCTCTTATTCGCCGAGACGAATCTGCGCGCGATTCTCGACGCCCTCGAAACGCTGCGGCCCCAGATTCTCGTGGTCGATTCGATTCAAACGATGGCGTTGCCGGAAGTGGAATCGTTCGCCGGGAGCGTCGCGCAAGTGCGCGATTGCGCGACGGCACTCATGGAGTTCTCGAAACGGACCGACTGCGCGACGTTCATCGTCGGACACGTCACCAAAGACGGCAGCATCGCGGGTCCGCGGCTGCTCGAACACCTCGTCGATACGGTGCTCTATTTCGAAGGCGATACCGGCGCCGATTATCGTATCGTGCGCGCGCACAAAAATCGTTTCGGAAGCGCGGACGAAATCTGCGTCTTTGCGATGGACGAGCGTGGCCTGCACGAGGTGCGCAATCCTTCGCAGCTCTTTCTCGGGCGAGCGGGCTCGGCGACCCGTCCGAGCGGCTCGTGCGTCGTCGCGTGCATCGTGGGTTCGCGACCGGTGCTCGTCGAAATACAGGCGCTCGTCGGCGAGACGAGTTACGGCACGCCGCAACGCCTGGCCGCGAACGTCGATCGCGCCCGGCTCGCGATGATCCTCGCCGTCCTCGAGCGGCGCGCCGGCATGGCGCTCGGCTCGCAGGACGTGTACGCTTCGGTCGCGGGCGGCTTACGGATCGCCGAACCCGCTGCCGACCTCGGTATCGCGCTTGCGATCGCCTCGGCTTTTCGCGGCCGTCCGCTGCCGTCCGGCACCGTCGCCTTTGGCGAGCTCGGCCTCTCGGGAGAAGTCAGGCCGGTTTCGCAGCGCGCGCGCCGCGCGAACGAAGCGCGCAAGCTCGGCTTTACGACGATCGTCGCGCCGCCCGGAAACGCCCGCGACAAAGACGACGGGTCGCTCGTCGCAAGCGACCTCGCCTCCGCCGTCAACGCGACACTTGGTTGAACGCCCAGCGCCGCGACGCTTCGATCTTCGAATGCGTGCCGAATATCTCGGAAGGCCGCGATACCGCGGTCGTCGATGCCTGCGCGGCTGCGATCGAAGCGGCCGGCGCTCTTCTCGCGCACCGTACGAGCGATCCCGCCCATCATCGCAGCGTCTTCACGTTTTTCGGAACGCGAGAACGCGTACTGGCAGCCGCCCTCGCACTCGCCGCGGTAACGACGCAACGGATCGATCTGCGCCGCCATAGCGGCGAACATCCGCGCATGGGCGCACTCGACGTTCTGCCCTTCGTGCCGTTCGGCGACGCCACGCTCGAAGACGCGGTATCGCTCGCGGGTGAAGCGGCGCAGCGAATCTGGAACGAGCTACGCGTGCCGAGTTATTTCTACGGTGCGGCGAGCGGCGACGGGCGGCTCCTCGTCGAGGCAAGGCGCGCCGGCTTCGAAGGGCTCGCGACCCGTGCGGATCTACCGGACGTCGGCGGAGCACCGCACGCGAGCGCCGGTGCCGTGGCGATCGGCGCGCGCCGGCCGCTCGTCGCTTTCAACGTCGTGCTCGCAAGCGACGACCTCGGGCTCGCGCGCGACATCGCGCGCACGCTGCGCGAACGAGACGGCGGCCTGCGCACCCTGCGCGCACTGGGTCTGCGCCAGCACGACGGACGCGTCCAAGTTTCTTTCAACGTAACGGACCCGGATGCGACGCCGCTCGACCTCATCGTGGCGCTCGTTGCGGCGCTCGCACGCCCGCGCGGCGTCTGCGTCGCGGGTAGCGAGTTGATCGGACTCGTCTCCCGCGCGGCTCTCGTTGCGGTCGTCGATCGGGCGTTCGCTCGAGAAACGCCGGCGGCGCCTTGCGCCTAGCGAGCGCGATCACAGCTCCGGTCGTCGAGCAGATCGCGTGGGGAGCCCTCGCGGCCGCCGCGAATCGTGACGCCGTGACTACGACGCTGCGCCCCGCCATTACGACGGTCGACCCCTCGACCGGCCGCAATCTCGCGGCTTACGAGGCGCATACGCCGGAGGCAGTCGATGCGGCGCTCGAACGCGCGGTGGCGACGTTTAAGACGTGGCGTCAGACGCCGCTCGACGAGCGTGCGACCCTCTTACGCGCGGCGGCCGCGGAGCTACGGGCCCGCAAGACCGAACTTGCGACGTTCGCGACGCGCGAGATGGGCAAGACGCTCGCCGAGGCGGAAGCCGAAGTCGAGAAATCCGCCGTCGGCTGCGACTATTACGCCGATACGGCAGCGACGCATTTGGCGGATCGAATCATCGAAACCAGCGCCGCAAAAAGTTACGTTGGCTTTCGCCCCTTAGGCGTGCTCCTGGCGATCATGCCGTGGAACTTTCCGTATTGGCAAGTGTTTCGCGCAGCGGCGCCGGCGCTCATGGCGGGCAACGTCGTCGTCCTCAAACACGCAGCCAACGTTACGGGCTGCGCGCTCGAGATCGACCGCATTTTTAAACGCGCGGGCTTTCCTGAGGGCGCGTTTACGACGCTATTGGTCGGCGGGCGCGACATGGAAGCGATCGTTGCCGATCCGCGCGTTGCGGTCGTCACGCTAACGGGGAGCGAAGGCGCCGGTAGCGCCGTCGCCGCAACCGCCGGCAAGTATCTCAAAAAGACCGTGCTCGAACTCGGCGGCTCCGACGCCTTCATCGTCCTCAATGACGCAGATATCGCGGCCGCGGCGAAGATGGCGCTGCGCGCGCGTTTTCAGAATAATGGTCAGAGCTGTATCGCGGCCAAGCGCTTCATCATCGAAGCGGAATCATACGAAGCGTTTTGCGCGGCGTTCTGCGCGCAAGTAGAAACCTTGCGCGTCGGAAATCCGCTCGAGCGCGACACGACGCTCGGACCCCTCGCGCGCGAAGATCTGCGCGCGGATCTCGAACGTCAGATCGGCGAAACGCTCGACCGGGGCGCGAAGCTCTGCACGGGCGGACATCGCATCGAGGGTGCGGGCTATTATTTCGAGCCGACGGTCGTCGCCGACGTCACCGAAGACATGAGCATGTTCGAGGAGGAAACGTTCGGCCCGGCCGCCGCCCTCATTCGCGCCCGTAATCTCGAAGATTGCATCGCTCTCGCCAACGCCTCAAAATATGGACTCGGCGGTAATCTTTGGACGGGCGACATCGAGCGCGCGCAGCATATCGCAGCGCGCCTGGAATCGGGCGCCGTCTTCATCAACGGCATGACCGCATCCGATCCGCGCTTGCCCTTCGGCGGCATCAAGAAGAGCGGTTACGGTCGCGAACTCGGCAGCTTCGGCATTCAAGAATTCGTCAACATACAAACGGTCTGGGTCGGCCCTGCGAGCGACGCGCATCCCAGCGCCGTACCGGCAGAGTAACATCGCACGAGCAACCTCCGCCGCACTCTTCGCAGGTAACCGATAGCGACGTAGCCGTTTGTGTCCAATCATACAGACCGGCGCAGCGACGCTGGAGTAAGATCTTTTTCCCGAGCGAGCT
>CAXTIY010000222.1:2085-6110 GCA_964244215.1 uncultured bacterium | reverse complement strand
ATCGCCGCAACACCGTACCGTTCGTCGAACGCGCGATCGAGAATCTGCTTCATCGGAACGACGGGCATGCGTACTCCTTACTCGACTTGCGCCGATACGACGGGCGCCGTCGAACTCGATAGCGACGATGGGCGAACGCCGAGCTTATCAAGAAGCGCTCGCGCCGTCGCGAGGCTCGTAACCAGCGTCGTAAACCACTTGCCGCGGGCCGCTCCGATGATCGCGTCGACGCGGCCTTCGCCGACGGTAATTGCGATACGCTCGCGCGCGCGTTCCTTCACGCGCAGCAGATCGGCGCTGATCATGCGCTGAGCGGGGCCTTTTTCGATGTGATTGCCCTGAGCGTCGATGAACCACTGACACACGTCGCCCACAGCGCCGCTCGCGCGAAGTTCGGCAAAATCGCGTTGCGTGAACGTACCGAGATCGCGAATTACCGAATCTTCCAGACCGCCGATGCACATCAGCGCCACGGTCGTGCGCTCTGCCAGCTTTACCGTAGAACGTATGCCGGGCTCTTTCATCAAAAGATAGCGGACGTGCGGGCTCTCCACGAACGCCGGCGCGTTTAAGACGTTCGGGGCCGCTCGCAGCTTGGCCGCAAGCAAGGGCACGAGCCGGTCGGCGTCGATTTCCGGCCGCGCGACGCTACGGCCGCCCATGAACGACACGCAGCGCATGCCGCTCGGCGCCACGCGCAGCGGCTCGAACGCGTCGACCATAGCTGCGAGCGTATTGCCCCAGCCGAGTCCGACGATATCGTTATCGCGTAACGATTCGGCAAGGAACTCCGCGGCCAATCGAACGGCGTCGGCCCGGCTCGAACTCGAAGCGATCAAACAACGCGGGATATTGAGTTCGCGAGCGAGCGTCCGTTCCAAGGCCAAGGGCCGCCCGGTCGGCGGCTCGACGGTGATCGTAACGATTCCGAGGTCCCGCGCGCGCTTGAGCAAGCGCGAGACCCATGGACGTGAGATGCCGAGATACGCCGCGATATAGTCCTGCGTGAAATCGCCATCGTAATAGAGACGCGCGGCCATACGGCAGCGCTCGCGTTCGGCGTCAGAGTCGATTCGCGCAGAGATTCTTTCAGCGGCCTAATACTCCAAACACACGTGCCGCACGATTGTAAGTAAGGCTTCCTGCCAAGTCAACGTCATCATGCGGTAAAACAATCTGAGATTAGGCACACTTGTGCGCAGGTATGCGGTAAAAAGTTGTCTCATATCGCGGACGCGGGCCTCTCGAGCAGCGGACGAAATCAACATGGGGCGTCGGCAATCTCGGAGCGTGGCTTTCGAGCCAGCGTCCCGGCAAGAACCTCTACACGGATTCGATCATCGGCATATCGCCCGAAACCGAAAAAGTGAAGTGGTACTTTCAAGAAACCCAACGACCCATGGGATTACGACGCCGTCAACACGCCGGCTCTGGCCGACGTCACGATCGACGGCAAGCCGCGTAAAGTCTTCTATCAAGCCGGCCGCAACGGCTGGTTCTACGTCGTCGAGCGCACGAACGGTAAGCTCATTCACACGACGCCGTTTACAAAGTTACTTCGGTAACGGGCTACGATGCCAGGACACCAGAACGGGCAAGATTCTCTGGACGCATCACATGAGCTCGGGCGTCATCGGCCAGCCGATGACCTACCAAGTCGACGGAAAACAGTACGTTGCCGTACAATCCGGCTGGGGCGGCGTATCGCCGCTCTGGGGTGGACCGAAGATGAATCCGATCTTCCGTAACATTACGCTCGGCGGCAATCTACGTCTTCGCACTTCCTTTCTCGAAGTAAACTTCCGGTCGCGCGACCAACACCGTAAGGGCGACGCTGCGAAGCGTCGCCCTTCTTCTTTTGTGAGATACGTATTGCATCACGAATTCGCGCACCAGGTTCGGTCGCTCGCAGCCGCGTCGGTCATGGCGGCGCTAATGATCTGCGCCGCGACGGCACGAGCTCCAAGCGGCGTTGCGACCGTTTCGCATGCGGCGCCCGCCTTCGATCTCGAAACGCCGAGCGGCGATAACGTGACGCTCCGAACGTTTGCCGGACGGCCGCTCGTAATGAACGTCTTCGCGTCGTGGTGCCCGCCATGCCGCGAGGAGTTGCCGCGGATCGTTTCGGCCGCACATAGCGCGAAGTCGCGCGTCGCGTTTCTCGGCGTCGACGAACAAGAAGCGGAGCAGATGGCGACGATGTTTGCAAAACAAATGCATCTCCCGTACCCGATCGCGCTGGACCACGGGCAATTCGCGGCTTCTTATGGCGCGCGTTCGCTTCCGGAGACGATCTTCGTCGACGCACACGGCACGGTGCGCGCGATCGTGCACGGTACGATTTCGGCCGAGCTACTGGCAAAGCATCTGGCGGAAATCTCCCGCTAAACGGTCGGGCTTTAAGGCGGGCTCGGATCTCCGAGCGCGGTGGCCATGGCGCGATAGATGTTGAGCCGGCCGCAGCCTTCGTGCGCGGCTGCGATGTCGTCCGCCGTCGCACACAACAGTTGCTTCATCTTCGCGGGCGACCGGTACGTGGCGTTCACGGCCGCAATGAGCGCCGCGCTGCCGGCGACGATCGGCGTGGCCATCGAGGTGCCGGCGATTAACGTCCGGCAATCGACCACTCCGCCCGATGTCTCGGGATAGTCCGGCGCGCAGCCGCCAGCAAATTTCGCATCGAACGGCGTCGACGTCCAGATGTTTTCGATCCAATGGAGGTCGTCGGCATCCATATTGCTTGCCGGATCGCCGCCGGGAGCGACGATGCCCCAAGCCGTGGCACTGTGCGCGCTTGCAGCGGGCGCGCCGTAACTCGAATAGGATGCGACGTATTCGACCGGCGCCGCGGCCGAGCCGAGGACTACGGACGAACCGTTCGCCTGACCATCTGCGAGCGCCGAGGCGCCGACCGCAATCACGCCCGTATCGCAACCGGGTGCGTTGACCGCAGGATTACCGTCGTTTCCCGACGCCGCGACCACGATGACGTTGTTCGCGAGCGCTTCTGCAATCGCGTTGCCTTCGAGCGGATCGGGATCGGCACCGTTCACACACGAACCGCCTCCGAGGCTCATACTGATGACGTTCACGCCACGTGCGACGGCATCCGCGATCGCCGAAGTGAGGTCGGCGGTATCGGCTCCGCACTGAGCGTCCGTCGAATCCGGCGTCGCACATTTATCGTCGGGCGTCGGAAAGACGCGATAAGAATAGAGCGTGCTGTTGCCGCCCGCGCCGACGAAACCGATCCCGGAATTAATTTGCGCTCCGGCGAGTCCCGTAACGTTCGTACCGTGACCGAGTTCGTCCGCACTAAAGTTCGAGGTGGACTGCACGTTGCTCGGATTCGTGATGAAGCAGCGCTGGTAGGCAACTTTATGGACGAGCTTGGGATGAAGCGTATCGGCGCCCGAATCGATGACGGCGATTTTAACGGACGCGGCCCCGAGCGCTAGCGCGTTCGCAACCGAGCTCCCGTTGTTTGCCTGGGAGTATGCCCACGCGGAGTCGAGACCGATCGCGTGCATATCCCATTGCCCGGGCACCGAAGAGTTTTCCTCATAAGGCGGCACGTGATACGTCGCCGGCGGAACCGTTGCCGTGGCGCTCGTCGCGACGGGATTAGCGAAGCCGTTGAAATACGGTTCGCTCGGAAAATACGGGCCCGAAACCGCGAGCGGGTAACGCAAGGTACCGGTAACCGATACGCTCTTCACACCGGGCTGCGCGCGAAACGTCGCGGCAACCGCCGCGAGCTTCGCTTGCGGCACGGCGAGGACGCGCGTTACGAGGCCGGTGCGTGAGAACGTGTATTCGCGGTTTAGTGAAACGCTCGCGGCTTGCTCGCGTGCCGCGAACTGCGGCCGGCGACTGCTCAGCATAGCCGCGTCGTAGGTCACCGCGAGCGATTGCGTTCGCGTGAGCGCCGCACCCGAGCTAGGCGAAGAGCGCCGCACGATTCGCCGTACCATATCCGCCGAAGCGATCGAGCTACGCGATGCGGACGACGTGCCGTCGCTCGA
>CAXTIY010000222.1:0-1985 GCA_964244215.1 uncultured bacterium | reverse complement strand
GAGCAGCGTACAAGCGAGGCCCTTCAAGCGCAATCCGCGTACTACGGGCCTGCTCCGTTCGTTCCGGCCGACGCTCATCGCATCTGAGCACAATCCCCGGCTCTCGAGCCGATCGAGCATCCTTACTTAACGGCTCCGAGCGTTAACCCGCGCACGAGTGCGCGCTGCGCGCTCCAGCCGGCGATAAGTACGGGCAAGATTGCGAGCGTCGACGCGGCCGACATGCGTGCCCAGAATAGACCTTCGCTCGTCATAAAGCCCGCGATGTAAACCGGTAGCGTCGAAGCGTGCGGACCGGCTAGGTTAATGACGAGAAAGAACTCGTTCCAGGCGAAGATAACGCATAAAAGCGCCGTTGCCGCGAGCCCGGGCGTCGCAAGCGGTAAGGCGATCGTGCCCATGATGCGCCAGATCCCGGCGCCGTCGATGCGCGCGGCTTCGATGAGATCGGGCGGAATCTCGGCAAAAAACGAACGCATCATATAAATGACGAGCGGCAAGTTGATGGCGGCATAAAGCAAGATCATGCCCGCGAACGTATCGAATAGGCCGAGCTTCTTGTAGATAATGATGAGCGGCACGATAACGCCGACGGCCGGCATCATCTTCGTCGAAAGTATCCAAGAGAGCGTACCCGCCGTCCCCTTCGTCGGGAACATGCCGAGGGCAAAAGCGGCGGGGACGCCCAGCACGAACGCGAGCGCCGTCGAACCGACCGTGATGACTAGCGAGTGTGCGAAGAAATCGAGGTAGCCCGCATTCGAGAATGCATTGATGAAATTATCGAATGTCGGCGCGAACGTGATGGTCGGCGGAAGTGTAACGGCATTCGCTTCGGTTTTCAAAGCTGCGACGACCGTCCACAGAATCGGAAAGAAGATCGCGAGTACGGCGATATAGGTAAAGATCGTCAGGACGACGTCGCCCGGCTTCTTCATGCGGTCGCCGTGCGGAAGGTCCGCAGCAGCAGACGGATGAGTAGCGCCGCGATGACCGACGCGACGACGACGGCATAGACGCCTTGCGCCGCGGCCGTACCGACGTCGTTGGATTGCGAGATCGTCTGATAGACGTAATACGGTAAGGTCGTCGTCTCCGAACCCGGCCCGCCTTGCGTCGCGACGTAAATCTCGCCGAATAACTGCAAGACGTAGACGGTCGCGAGAAGGACGGCGAGTTCGATATACGGCCGCACGAGCGGCAGCGTAATCGAGACGAACTCGTGCCACGAATTTGCACCGTCGAGTTTGGCTGCTTCGCGAACGTCGTCGGGAACGGATTGCAGGCCGGCGAGGACGATGAGCATCATGAACGGCGTCCACTGCCAGACTGCGATCGTGATGATCGCAGCCTTCGGGAACGTTGCCAATATGTCGAAACGCGGCAGACCGACGGTCGTCTCGAGCCACGTGAAGAGCCCGAAGATCGGATTGAACAGCAAGTTTTTCCAGATGACCGCGTTGACGGTCGGCATTACGAAAAACGGAGCGATCGCAAGCGAACGAAAGAACCAGCGCAAGGGAAAGGGCCGCTGAAGCAACAGCGCGAGGATGGTTCCGAAGAAGAGCGATGCGGCCACGATGCCGACCGTGATGAGTACGAGGTTCAAGACCGACGTTTTAAACGTCGGGTCTTGAATCAACGTATACGAGAAGTTTTCGAGCCCGACGAATTTGATGCCGAGTTCGGGTGAAGTCAAGACCCAACGATGGAAGCTGAGCCACAGCGTATAGATAAACGGCGCTTGCGTCAGCATCACGAGATAGACCACCGCCGGAGCGATGAATGCGTAGCGTGCCGACCGCGCCAGCGTCACTTGATGTAGCCCGCGCTCGTCATCGTCCGCAACACTTGCTGTTGCGAAAGCGTTAGCTGCTGATCGATCGTCGCGCTGCCGCTAAGCGCCTGCGCGAGATTCTGGGTAACGGTCGTGCCGATTTGCTGGAACTCGGGTATGCCGACGAACTGAACGCCGGTATAGGGCA
>CAXTIY010000221.1:0-6134 GCA_964244215.1 uncultured bacterium | reverse complement strand
CCACGCCCATGATCGGGATATTTCCCCTGCGCGAGCGGCTCGCGCTCTTCTTCGCGCTCGCGTACGTCGCGATCGCCGTCTGTTCGGTACTCGTCGTGCATCACTCTTGACACGACCTGCATGAGCTCGTCGAACGTCGCCGCAAGCATGGCATGACGAATCGCATCATCGTCTGGCAATCGATGCAAATCGTGCACGATGTGGAGCGGCCCGTCATCGTCGGCTTGGCGGCTCTCGGATCGATCGTTTTGCTAGGCGGATATGCGATAGGGGCACTGATTGCCCGGCGCGGTCTACAGCCGCTTACGAGCGGACTGCTCCCGAGTATCATCGGGCTCTCAAGGCCGTCGGTGAAGATGCCGATCAGCTCGATCGACTAATCGATACGCTGCTGATGGCTGCACGCAGCGATAGCGCCGCGCTCGAGTTGCGTCAACTCGAGCTGGCAAACGTCGCGCGCGATTGCGTCGCGGCGATCGCCACATCCGCTCGCGCGAAAAACGTGACGCTCGAAACGAACTTCGAAAGCAGCGAGGTCGACGGCGACGACGAGTTGCTGCACCGCGTCGTGCTCGCCACGCTGCATAATGCGGTGAAATACACGCCCGCGTGCAGCGCGATTCACGTCGGGGTCGTGAGCGATGGCGAGCGCGCGACCCTCTACGTGCGCGACGAAGGAGCGGGCTTTAGCGAGATGGCGCTCGTGCATGCTTTCGATCGCTTTTGGCGCGACGATATTGCTCGAGCGCGAAGCAGCTCGGGCCTCGGACTTGCCATAGCAAGCGAGACCGTTCGCCGCTGCGGAGGCTCTATTCGAATCGAGAATCGGAAGCCGTGCGGGTCCGAGGTGACCATCACGTTCCCACTTAGCGCAGGGCGGCGGGTGCCGCCGTAACGTCGCGATCGCTCGTCGTTATCGCGAATAGGGGCGTCATCGGATGCACCGCCGCGTCGTCCGCGTGCCGAAGGTGTTCGCCGAGCGCAAAAGCATCTTCAAACGTGCGTAACAAGCTGTAATGATCGTAGGGCGTCGCATCGATGACGCCGTGCGGCCCGTGATTCGTGATGACGATGGTCGGGATATGACCGCCGCCGGGGTTGTGTGCGTCCACGACGCAACATGCTTGCTGTGAACCCGGAATGCGATCCGCTTTACCGTCCTCGTCCCACGTTATGACGATTGCGGTATTGCCCGTCTTCCAGATCGGCGACGCTTGAATCGACGCGACGAGCTCGCCGACGGCAGCGTCACCGCGCCGCACGAGTCCGTCGTCGCCTTTCGCACAGTCGGCCGGAGCTTTCGGCGAATCGATGCCGTGCATCTCGTTACATTGGTTGGGAACGATTAAGGCAAACGCCGGAACGTTGCCGCTCTGCAAATCTGCCGTCAACGCATCGAACCCGACGAGTTCGTGCACGAGATCGTCGTCAGCGTGTACGCTCGCGAAATTCGTGAAACCCGTGTGCTTCGCGGCATAAAGCGCGGCGGGATCCGTCGCCGATTCGGGTGAGAAGATCGCAAGGGAACCCGGAGCCGGTAAGTTTTGCAAATACGCGCGCCACCCGAGGCCTTTTGCTTTGAGTTGGCTCGCAAGATTCGGCCCGTCGATAAGATGCGCGGGAAAGTCCGCGGCGTCCGCGCCTTTGCAGAACTCCTTCGTCGAGTTCGGCACGCAGTACCATGCGTCGTCGTCGTGAATTCCGAACGTATCACCGCCGAGCAGCGCAACATAGTTCGCCTCGCTCGGATGAACCTCGGCATACATTTGCGTAGCCATGCCGTAGGTCTTCGCCAGACGACTGATGTTCGGCGCGTATCCGCGATCCAGAACGGTTTTGTAGCCCTTATTTTCTTCGACGATTACGAGAATGTGATCGTAATGCGGAACCGCCGAGAGCGAAGCCGCACGAGCGCGCGGCGCGTTGCTCGCGAGAACGAGTAGCGCGACCGCCACGAGCGAGATCGATCTTCGCATGCGTCGCACCGTTCTAGCGACCGGCCGAAAAGCGTTGGATAAAATCATTGTTGGTGCCACCCTCATCAACCATGACAGCCCACGCGTCGTGGGTCTTCCCGTCGAACGCGACGGTATGTACGTGGTATTTTCCGCTATAGCTACCGATCAGCTTCGGCGCGGCGTCGGCGGAAAGTGCGAAGAGCGAAAGCGTGGTTCCGCCGGCGCAGACGAGCAGATGCGTCCCCTGGTCGAGATCGCACTGGTCGATGTGGGTCGGCATTTTCGTTTCGAATTGTTTCTTGCCCGAAGCATCGTATACGCTCAACGCACCGTTCGCGCCACCGACGACCAACTGTTTAAAGCCGGCATCGTATTGTAACGGGTGATTGCCGGTCAGTTCGGGCGTTTGGATCGTACCGGACACGGCGAGCTTCGCTCCGTCGACGATCGCCACTTCCGATTTATCGGCGATGTTCTGATAGACCGCGTGGCTTACCGGGTCAACCGCGAGATATTCCGGCTTGTGTCCGGGCAACGCGACGGTGCCAATTTGCTTCATCGTCTTCGAATCGATGACGAAGATCTGGGTGCCGTCGTCTTCATCGGCGTAGATGTGTCCGTTCGACTCGTCGAAGGCAATTGCGTCGACGGGGCCCGGAACCGGAACGGTACGTAGAACGGCAAAGGTATTCGGATCGCTTTCCGAGATGGATTTATCGTCGCCATTACCGGTGTACACCTTCGTGCCGTCCGAGCTATAAGCGACGCCGTGCATCGGTCCTACCTTGATTTGCCGCAAGATCGCTCCGCTGTCGGCATCCACGATTAAAAGTGAAGCGGCGCCCGTATGCGCCGCATAAACGCGTCGATGAGCGGCATCGACCGCAACGTAATCGAAGCCACCCGTCATCGGAACGGGCATGGGTGGGGCTATCGGTATGAGAGGCATATCTACGCTATCCTAGCGTCCGCGCATGAATCGGAGATGAACGCTCGTGCCCCGCACTAGATTCGCTGCTGCAAGGTAAGGGTCAGCTGCGCGGGCGGGATTCCAAATTCTTCACTCGGCGCCGGACTCGATTTGCTGACCGTGTTCGTGATGGCCGCCGTGCCGAATCCGAGATAACCGTAATCCGCGACGGCGTTGTTGAAAATGTTCGTACCGCCCAACGTGACGACCGTTCCGTGGCCAAAATCTCGGCTGAGAAAGGCGTTGCTATGCCAGTATGCCGGCCTGTAATACGTGTTGTTTTCGCCCACGTAATAGTTGTCGAGCCGAAATTCCCACGGGCCCGGAGCGACGTCGAGCGAGAGCGTGGCTTGGTGCAGAGGAATAGCTGCGAGTTGTGCGCCGTTGACAACGGTCGGATTGCTCGCGAGGATGGCATCCGAAATGCCGGTCTTCGTAGACGACTCGATGGAGTACCCGTAGTCGAGATAGGCGATACGCGCAAAGCGCTGCCTTCCGGAAAGTTCGATACCACGCACGAGCGCGTGCGACGCGTTGTATTCTGTCGAGACGGAAAGGAATTGCGCGAGGTTCGCGGCCGTGATGTTTGCCCCCGGGCAATCGGTCCGCAGGCGCGCGAGGTACGTTTGCAACGCGCCGTTTGAGAAGACGACGTTGTTGATGCCGTACTGGAGCAGCGGCTCGGATGCCGAAAACAGCTGATCGGTGACGGTCGTTACGTAAGCGTTGAATTGAACGTTGCTGTCTTGCTTGAAACGGTGGCCGTAGCCGACCTCATAGTCGTTCGCGCCCTCGGCCCGCAAATCCGGATTACCGGCGCTCGTCACATCGTTTAATCCGTTACAACTTACGGAGGTGAGCGAGGCACCCGGGTCCGACGCTTGCGCGGCACCTTGGAGCTTGAGCTTTGGCGACGGAGCCCCGTCGGAGCGGCCGTACGTCACTTGAACGACGTCATTCTTCGTCGGCCGAAATTGCAGCGTCGCCCGCGGGTCGAACGTCGTTTGCCCGGTCACGGACGACCGCTTGAGCCAACCATTCACAAAAGCCGAGAAGCGGTCGTCGAATTGGTACGTGTCGCGCGCGAAGACGCTACCTTCGCCGAAATAGCCGGTCGCAAAGCGCGGAGAGATACCGGATACGTCGTTTTCATTGCTATTCTGCAGTTGATGGTACAGCGTATAACCGAAGCCTGCATAATTGCGCCCGGTCGTAATTTCATCCGAGATTAGGTAACCCTGTGTATTGTAGTATTCCGCGTACGTAGGCGTTCCGAGCCCGTCGCCCGTCGCCGACGATCCGCCGGCGCGACTGCTATCTTTCCAGAACTGATAATTATTGTCGAAGGCCGATACGGTAATGTCATTGCTGCCGGCTTTGGTCGAGAACGCGAAGTTGTAGTCGCGCATCGTGGTCGACCGCTGACGGTCTTCACCGCCGCCGTCGGGTCCGGAAGTGGCCACGGCGAATCTCGAGGCGGTGTAACACGCGGTCGTGCCGGCGAGCGGATCCGTCACGACCTGATAACCCGGCACACCCGTACCGGTCGCGCAATTAGTCTTTCCGCTTTGAATCTCTCTAAGTCGCGTCGCGTACGGTTTATAGTCGTTGTCGCCGTTTCCGGTCGAATCGGACCATTGTATGGCGCCGAACGTCGTAACTTTGAAATGCGTTACCGGGCTCAAGGCGTAGTCGATCTTCCCGAGCCCGACCGTTTGCTCGGTATTCTGGCTAACGTTATACGTGTTCACGCCGAGATTGCACGCGCTCACATCGTAGGCGTTCGGCGCGGCTTTGACGTCATTGCCGCCCACACACGCGCCGTTCGGATTGACGGAATTCGAAGCTACGTTATTGGGCCGCGCGGATTGTGCCGACGAGTGGGGGTAGAAGTCGCCGTATTCTCCTAAGCGCCCGATCGCGAAGGCGTACCCGAGCTTGTTTAACGTGCCGGTCGCGGTGAAGCCCGTGGAGAGCGTTCCGAAACCGCCGATCTGCTGTTGCACGGAGTAGTGTGGTTTAGCCGTCGGATCGAGCGTTATGAAGTTGACCGCGCCGCCGATCGTGTCGCTGCCAAAGAGGCCCTGGGCACCCGAACCGTACGTTACGTCGACTTGACTGAGCCCGTACGGCGCCCCGAGGGCGAAGTTGAAGCCGCCGCTACCCACGCCGAGCGGGCCGATCGGATGGCCATCGAGCAGTGCTGCCGTTTCGTCTGAACCGAACCCCCGCAAGTCGATGCGCGCATCGTCGCCGACCGACGAACTCGTCGTGAAGTTGACCGCGGGCAGCGTACCGATCTGATCGCCGAGACGAATCTGACCGGTCGCGGCTACCGCGGCGACGCTGACCTGGCGCGAGATTGTCGTTGCGGCGCTTAGCGCGCGCGCACTCGTCGTGGTTCTTCCGATCGTCGCGAGATTGCTTTGCGCGCTCGTCGCCGATTGGCGCAGCGTTGCGTTCACCGTCGTCGACCCGGCGAGAACGACCACGCCTTCCGTTTCCGAATCGGTGTAGCCACGGGCACGAATCGTTACACGGTAAATGCCCGGCACGGCCGTGAAGCGGTAAAGTCCGTTTGCGTCCGTGGTCGTCTTGCTTGAAACGTCCTCGCCCTGACGCAAACGCACCAGGGCGCCGACGATCGGAAGCGCATTGCTCGCATCGATTACGCGGCCCGAAACAGTTGCGGACGTTATCGCAGAGTTCGCCTCCGCGGAAACAGGATCGGCTTGAATCGCCCGGGGCGGCATGAGTAAAAACGCAAGAAGTGCGAATGAATAAACCGCGCGCATATAGACCTTTGCATCGAGACGGAATGGCTGGCAACGCCAGGCCTGACGCTACCTGATGCACCTTACCGTTGCTGTACGAGCCGCACGCCAATCCTGGCAGCATATGAATATGAACCTACGATGAATCCGCGCCGTTTCTGACGCAACGTTTTCGCTCTGCGGTCGCCATCGCCGCCGCCGACTCTTCGAGCTTGCTCTACGAAAGACGTCGACCTCTATCACGGCTTTCCATTAAGTGCCATAGTACTGGCTAAAGCCGAGCGTCGACCGGTTCGCTTTCTAGCGCGAGCACGCCGACCGCCGAGACGATGATCTTCATGGTCGAGCAAAGGCAGCAGCGGCGCTCGAGATCGCCGACCGGTGTTTACCACCTTGCAAACGGTGGGTCGAGCACGCGAGCGACGCGTCGAC
>CAXTIY010000220.1:0-6143 GCA_964244215.1 uncultured bacterium | reverse complement strand
GGCGAGTCCCGTCACGATCGCACCGACCCCGCCCGCGAGGCCCACGCCGACGGATACGTCTGCCGCCGCTTCATATTCCGTGCGTCCGCATAATTCGAGAACGTCGAAAACGGCCGCCATCGTCCAAGCGCCGATCGGAACGTCGGTCATGACGACGTGCAGCGAATGCCCGAGCGGTTTACCGTGCAATAAATCTTTGAGCGGCGCGAGTGGGCCCGTACCTTCGAGCGCTTTACGCGCGAGTGGTTGGATCGCATCGGCGACGGGGTCGAGCGCCGTCGCGCGACCGAGCCGATCGACGAAACGATCGGTTGAAGATATCTCCGGATTCACGTAGTGCTCCTACCCACGTCGAGCGTTTCTCTTGCGCTACGCGACGCGGCGCGAAACGAAAGCGCCGATCTCACGATCGGTCGGAAAAGTAAACGTTAAGAACGCGGACCGATGAGTTCGCTCAGCATGCGCGCGACGGATGCCGTGCGCGTGCCGTGGTCGAATAGCGCATGAAACCGGCGGCCGACGAGGCCGTAACCGACGGCGCAAAGGATGACGAGTTCGATCGACGGCACGATGCGGCGACGGCGTTCGGCGTTGTGGTCGCCGTGCAACGCGGGGTGCGCTTCGATCGCCACGCGCACGAGTTCGAGCCGGCTACCGAGGAGTTCGAACGTCGGATTGTTTTGCGAAAGTGCGAGCCACGCGAGCAGACGTGCGAAGCCGCCTCCATCGAAAACTTCGAAGACGGCTTCGACGGCGCTTTCGACCGGCATCGCGTTGCCTTCATCCAACAAGAAGACACGCGTAATCCGGTCCGCGAGCCGTATTGCGACGCGCTGAGCGAGCTGGCGCTCGAGTTCGGCCACGCTACCAAAGTGGTACAGGACGTTGGGATGCGTCACTCCGGCGCGCGCGGCGATCTCGATGAGCCGCAAACTCTCCGGGCCCGCATCTACGAGCAGCGCTTCGGCAGCGGCGAGAATCGCTTCGCGTGCTGCGGCGGCGACCATGCGGCGCCGGCGCACCGGCAGTGCGGCTGAATCCGTCGCCGGAAGAGCGAGAGCGGCGGGGCCGGAACGTATAGCTGCATGCGCCATAGTCGTTTTGCTCAGCTACGACGGCGGGCGAGAGTATCCCGGTTTTTTGGTACTTCGTAGGCGAGCTTCGCTCGAAGCCGTAAGAGGTTATCAATGTCAAGCCGTGCCGTCGTGCTCGTAGCCGGGATCGTGTTATCTCTGCTCGCTTCTTCCAACTTTTCTCGCGTAACCGCAGCCGAACGTCCGGCGTTACCGAGCCCCGCCGCTTCACCGAGTCCGGCAGCGACGTTCACGAGTACTCCCGCAGCGATGGATGCGCTCGGTTGGCGCAACATCGGGCCGGCGGTTGCGGGTGGCCGCCTAGCCGCAATCGCGGGTTCGTTCCGCGACCCCTCGCTCGTCTATGCGGCCTCCGCCGGCGGCGGTGTGTGGAAGAGCACGAACGGCACGACGTCGTGGACGCCCGTCTTCGACGCACAGAGCGTCGGTTCTATCGGAGCCGTCGCACTTTCACCGCGCGATCAGAACGACGTGTGGGTCGGCACGGGTGAAGCCAATCCCCGCAACGACGTCTCGTACGGCGACGGCATGTACCGCTCGCACGACGCCGGGAAAACGTGGACCCATCTCGGCTTGCCGAACTCGTATGCGATCTCGAAGATCGCGCTCGATCCGCGCGATCCCAACGTCGCCGTCGTGGCCGCCCTCGGCGATCCGTTTGCGGATTCGCGCGAACGCGGCGTGTACCGCACGAGCGACGGCGGCAGAACCTGGAAGCAAACGCTGTTCCTCTCCCGTTCGACGGGCGCCGCGGACCTCGCGCGCAGCGCCACGGATCCGAACGAACTCATCGCGGCAATGTGGCAATTCCATCGCTCGACGTGGCACCTTACGAGCGGCGGCCGCGCGGATGGCCTCTACAAATCGAGCGACGGCGGCATCACCTGGAAACGCATTACCGGCGGCGGCTTCGCGAGTGGCATCACCGGCCGCATCGGCGTCGCGATCGCGCCGAGCGATGCGAAGCGCATGTACGCCGTCGTCGAAGCGACGGACGGTCTGCTCTGGCGGTCCGACGACGCGGGCGCACATTGGCGCATGGTGTCGAGTAATACGCTCATCGACGAACGTCCGTTTTACTATTCGCGAATCTTCGTCGATCCGCACGATGAAAATCATCTCTTCGCAACCTCGGTACGGCTCGCAGAAAGCAAGGACGGCGGCTCGACGTGGCAGCTCAGCGGCAAGACGTTGCATGGGGATCATCACGACGTATGGTTCTCTGCCGACGGCAAAACGGTTCTCGAAGGCAACGACGGCGGCGTCGCGATTTCACGCGATAACGGCGCGAGCTGGGAGTGGCGCAACAACATTCCGATCGAGCAAGCCTATCGCGTCGCGACGGACGATCGTACGCCGTATAACGTATGCGAAGGTTTGCAAGATAATAGCTCCTGGTGCGGCCCCTCCGACGGACGTAGCCAGGACGGAATACTCGGACGCGACTGGGTAAGCGTGGGCGGCGGCGACGGGAATTGGACGATTCCCGATCCGATCGATCCCGACTTCGTCTGGTACTCGTCGGGCGGCGGCGACAATGCGGGCTCGCTCGGGCGATATAACATGCGCACGCGCTTATCGCTCGACGTTTCGCCGTACATGCGCAATCAGAACGTCGTACCGCCCTCGGAACTTAAGTACCGGATGAATTGGGAAGCACCGCTCGCGTTTTCGCCGTTCGACGGACACATCGCGTATTACGGCGGGAACGTCGTCTTCCGCACGACCGACGCGGGCGTGCATTGGACGCCGATATCGCCCGATCTCACGCGCGACATCAAGGCGCGCCAGATTCTCTCGGGCACGCCGCTACGGCTGGACGTTACGGGCGCGGAAACGTACGACACGATTCTCGACATCGCGCCTTCGAGCGTGAAGATCGGCGAAATCTGGACGTCGACGGACGACGGCCGCGTATCGCTTACGCGGGATAACGGCGCGCACTGGAGCGACGTCACGATTCCGGGCCTCGATGAAGACGCGCGCGTCCCGACGATCGAGGCTTCGCACCGCGATGCCGGTACCGCGTACGCCGTGGTCGACCGGCACTTTATGGGCGACCGCACCCCCTACGTTTACGCCACGAGCGACTTCGGTAAAACGTGGCGATCGCTCGCGCACGGTTTACCCGTGAATCAATTCGCACGCGCCATCTGCGAAGATCCCCGTAATCCGAACGTCGTGTTTCTCGGACTCGAGAACAGCGTCTGGTGGAGCGACGACCGTGGCGTCACGTGGCACGCCCTACAGCAGAATCTGCCGCACACCTCCGTGCGCGATTTACGCGTTGCGCGCACCTCGGGCGATCTACTCGCCGCAACGCACGGCCGTGGAACGTGGATCCTTGACGACATCACGCCGCTCGAGCACGCAGAAGCGGCGCGCGCCCACGGCGTAACGCTCTTCGCCCCGCGCACCGCTTACCAGTACGAGCGAAACACGCCGACGAGCAACGCGGTCGCCTCGGGTGAGAACCCCGCGGGGCCCGCACTCTTCACGTTCTATCTTCCGGCTACGGCGAGCCGTACTCCGGCAATCGACGTGCTCGATTCCGCGGGCGACGTCGTCCGGCACGTCGGCACGCCCGACCTCGCGCGCTCGCACGACGGAGATTCGGATTCGGAGCATAAGAACGAGATAACGAACGTCGCGGGCTATAACCGCGTGCCGTGGGATCTGACGGGAGAGCCGCCCGTGCCGTGGTTTCGCGCCCCGAGCTGGAATCGCGGCCCGTCGAGCGGCGCGAGCTTGTTGCCCGGTACGTACGTCGTGCGTCTGACGGTCGACGGGCACGAAGACCGGCAGAAACTCGTCATCGCCTCCGATCCGCGCGCGCAACAAACGGCAACCGAGCGAGCCGCGCACGTCGCGTACGACAAGGGCCTGCTCGGCGCTTTATCCCGTATCGACGTCGCTCTCAACGTACTCGATAACGTGCAACTCGAATTGCCGAATCGCATCGCTCTTCTCACGAAGATGCCCGCCGCTCGTTCGCTGCTGGCAAGCGCGCGCGCGACGCTCGACTTAGCGAACACCGAAGCGGCGGCGCTGAGCTCTCACCCGCAAAACGGTCAAGACGACGACTTCTTGCGCGACGTGCTACGCGAGCGCGTGCTGACGTTGATGAACGTTACATCGACGCTTTCGCCGACCGCCGAGCAAACGCGAGAGAGTGCCGCGATCCTAGCCGAAGTCGACGTCGCTCTCGCCGCGCACGAACGCTTGATGAGCGAACGGATCGCGCCGTTGCAGACGGCACTCGCGAATGCCAAACTCGTGCCGCTCGACCTCGACGCCCGCCCGGCCGCCCCGACCCCGGGCGAGCGCCGCGACGAACACGGATCGCGCGACCAGTAGTTTAGCCTAGGCCGCGACGAGTCAGGCATCTTCGAACGATAGAGCGAATGCAGCTTAGCCGAAAGAAGGGAGAGTAGAATGGCGACCGGCGCGACCACGAGCGCTTATCCAGACGTTCCCGACGGGACGCCGCACTGCATCGACTTCGAGACGTTCGTGCGTCTTGGAGAACTCGGCATCTATCCTACGCGCTCCGAGCTCATCGACGGGATCGTTTACGATAGGAGCCCAAAGGGCGACGCTCACTATTTCGCGCAGGCCGAACTCATCGAACAGCTGAGCGACCGGCGCGCCGGGCGGTATCGTGCCGGGTCCGAGCCGACCCTAAGATTGGACGACAAGAATGCTCCGATGCCGGATATCCTCGTAACACCGCGTGATGCCGAGATAAGCCCGGAGAGCGCCGACCTCGTCGTCGAGGTGGCCGATTCCTCACTCGCCTACGATCGAAACGAGAAGCGCGCTCGATACGCTCGCGCCGGCGTGCGCGAGTACTGGGTGGTCGATCTACAACACGAATCCATCGAGCGCTACGTGCCTGCCGGAGCCACGAAAGCGGCCGTCTTCAAAGCGGGCGACGAGCTCGCGCCAAAGGCATACCCGGACGTCGGCATCGATCTCGCGGCCGTCTTTGCGGCCGCACGCCACGGTCTCCGCAAATCGTAACTTAGCGCAGCGCGCTAAATTCGCGAACGGGCGGACCGTTATATGTTTCCGGATATTCGCCGGTCAGGCAGCCGAGGCACATCTCACCACGCTTACGTGCCACCGCTTGCAAAAGGCCCTCTTTACTGAGATAGCCTAGCGTATCGGCGCCGATCTTTTGCCGGATCTCTTCGATCGTGAAGTTCGCGGCGATTAACTCATCGTGGGTCGCCATATCGACGCCGAGATAACACGGGTGAATGATCGGCGGCGACGTAATGCGGACGTGCACTTCGCGAGCGCCCGAATCCCGTAAGAGCTTCACGATACGCGGCGTGGTCGTGCCGCGCACGATAGAATCGTCGACGACGATAACGCGCTTACCGGCGAGCAACTCTACGATCGGATTGAACTTTAATTGCACGCCTCGCGCGCGCATGCTTTGATCGGGGCTGATAAACGTGCGGCCGATATAGCGATTTTTGATGAGGCCCTCGACGTACGGCAGCTTCGCCTCTTGCGAGAAACCGATTCCGCCGGGCACCGCGGAATCGGGAATCGCCATGACGACGTCGGCCTCGACGGGATGCTCGCGTGCGAGTTGACGACCCATTTCGAGGCGCGCCATGTAGATCGACGTACCGCTCAAAATGGAATCGGGTCGCGCGAAATAGATGTACTCGAACATGCAAAGTGCCTGCGGTTTGGGCGCCGGCATCTTATCGACGTGCAGCCCTTCGTGATCGAGCGAGATGATCTCACCCGGATCGAGTTCTCGGATGTATTGCGCACCGACCGTCGCGAGCGCGCACGATTCCGAAGCGAACATATAACCGCCGCCCGGAAAACGACCGTAACATAAGGGCCGCACGCCCCACGGATCGCGAAAGGCAAAGAGCGACTTCTCCGTCGACATCACGACCGAGTAGGCGCCTTCGGCAAGCGACATCACGTGCCGGATCCGCGCCACGAGATCGGCCCCCGGCGCCTGCACGATCGCTTTGGCGAGCACTTCGGAATCCGACGTGGCCTGCAGCACCGTCTTCG
>CAXTIY010000219.1:0-6155 GCA_964244215.1 uncultured bacterium | reverse complement strand
TAAGAGTACGCCGCCGCTTCCGGCGCCTACGACGACTTCCATTTCGCCCGCGGGGGTTTCGATCGCGTCGCAATTGACGGCGGCAATCCGCGCCGCCTCGCGCGCGATCGCTTCGGGTGTGTGCGCGACGAAATAGTCGATGCTCGTACGTCCTCCGTCGCCATAAAAGCCCGTGCCCTGCGTCGCGCCGCTCGCGACGCATTGCACGCCGAGGGTCACGAGCGGACGTCGGTCCGACACGAAACGGCCGTCGCTCGTCGCGATCGTGACATCTTGCACTTCGTCCGAGACCACGACGTTAACCGAACGAATCCGCGGATCGGCCGCACGCGCGGCAACGTCGGCGCGCGCGAGAAAGTCGACGTACGTGGCAGATTCCGCACGCAGTTCGTGCGACTCCACCGGTCGATAGACCGACGGCGCGAACTGCGGGTGGCTCGGTAAACGTACGACGCGTTCGCGCGCCGTGCGATCTTTCGCGATCAGCGAAGCGATGCGCGCCGTCGCAAGCAACGCTTCCGGGGATAGATCGTCCGAGTACGCGTAGCCCGCGCGCTCTCCGGCGATGACGCGAATGCCGACGCCGATCGAAACGCTCACGCCCGCTTCGTGCACGCGCCCGTCTTGGAACCGAAACGAACGCGAGATGCGGCGCTCGTAAAAGGCGTCGGCGTAATCGCCCGGGCCGAGCGCGTGGGTCAACACGCGCTCGAACGTAGCGGCATCTGGCTGCATGAGGATTCAGCTTCCCAGGAAAGGTGCGAGCGAACCCGTGCATGCAATTGCGAGGGCCAGTATCGCCCGGCGTCCATCGTACGAATCTCTGCGAGGAGCACGTTCATGAGCCAGACCGTCGTACACCCGCCCGTTTCTCCCGAAGGCCCGGATGAAAGCGGTGGCTCGAGCGGGACGGTCGTGCTGCTCGCCTCCGTTGCGGCGCTCGGCGGCTTCCTCTTCGGCTACGATAGCGCCGTTATCAACGGCGCCGTGGGCGCGATCGGCGACCGCTTCCAGACCAACGCCGCGACACTGGGACTCGCGGTGTCGGCCGCCCTCATCGGAGCGGCGGCCGGTGCCATCGTCGCCGGGCGCGTGGCCGATGTCTATGGCCGGCTCCTCGCAATGCGCTTGGCGGCCGCGCTCTTCCTCATCAGCGCGATCGGTACGGGCCTCGCAAACTCGCTCATCCTTCTTTCGTTTTTCCGCATCGTCGGCGGCGTCGCCGTCGGCATCGCATCGGTCATCGCGCCCGCGTACATCGCCGAAATCGCACCCGCGAAGATTCGCGGGCAGCTCGGCTCGTTGCAGCAACTGGCGATCGTCTCGGGCATCTGCGTCTCGCTGCTGGTCGATTACGCGATAACGACGGCCGCCGGCAATTCCCACGCGACGTGGGCGCTCGGTCTGGAAGCATGGCGATGGATGTTCATCGCGATGATGGTTCCGGCGGCCATCTACGGCGTCTTGTCGTTTACGATCCCCGAATCGCCGCGCTATCTGCTCGCGAAAAGCCGGTTCGATGAAGCGCGCGAGGTGCTCAAGCGCGTCCTCGGCGAGAAGGGCCTCGGCGCAAAGATCGCACAGATCCGCGACTCGCTCGACCTCGATAAGACGCCGAGCTGGAGCGATTTACGCGGCCCTGCCTTCGGGCTGCTGCCGATCGTTTGGGTCGGCATCGGGCTCTCGGTTTTCCAGCAGTTCGTCGGAATCAACGTTATCTTTTATTATTCGAGCGTACTTTGGGAAGCGGTCGGATTTTCCGAAAAGAACTCGCTCATCATTACCGTTATAACGAGCGTCGTGAACATCGTTACGACGCTCGTCGCGATCGCCTTCATCGATCGAGCCGGCCGGCGGCCGCTGCTGTTGATCGGATCGGCCGGCATGGCCGTAACGCTCGGCGTGCTCGCGATCGTCTTCGCTAACGCGCCGCTCAATGCCGAACACCAACCGCAACTGCAAGGAATCCAAGGCCCGATCGCGCTGTTGGCGGCGAACCTATTCGTATTCGCTTTCGGCATGTCGTGGGGCCCGGTCGTGTGGGTATTGCTCGGTGAAAAGTTTCCAAACTCGATTCGCGCCTCCGCTCTGTCGCTCGCGGCTTGCGCGCAGTGGATTGCGAATTGGGTCATCTCCACGTCGTTTCCGACGCTTAAAAATGCGGGCCTCGGCTTGGCATACGGTCTCTATACGGCTTTTGCGGTGCTCTCATTCTTTTTCGTCTGGCGCTTCGTGAAAGAAAGTAAAGGACGAGAGCTCGAAGATATGACGGCCTAGCTCCGACTTCGCCGGCGGTTCGCTATGGCGCGCGACGGTCGTCGGCCGAAACGACTCGAGCGTAAGCTCGCGGCAATCGGATTAATATTCTCGGCCTTCGTCGGACCGACCGTCACCGCGAAGCCCAGTAGCGGTGCGTATGTTGCGACGAGCAAGACGGCGATGTCGATTACGGGTGACATCGACGTTTCATCGGAACGGCTGACCATGGCGCGAGGAATCTTGCTACCGCTGAAAATGGTAGCGAAGGTCGGTCGCTTTAACACGGATCTCGGCAACGAGCCGGCGCGAATTTTTCGCGTCACGCGGCTCATGAATCCGGTACTGCTTAATAACAATCGGCTCTGCACGGCAGCGGTTAGCTGGATCGTGGTCTGGCAGATGCCGGCCGGCGGGCTCGGCATGGCCGCGTTCTCCGGCGCAAAACCGCATTCGGAAGACTCTCCCGGCCTCTGCGGCACGTTCTATTACGGCGCTCGCTGACGCGTTCACGGTAAAGAAAGGCGTCTGCGCTTTCCTCGGCGATTTACAACTTCGATGACGGCGCAAACGCCGGTTCCGCACCTCATGCGCTTATTTCCGGTCGTGCTCGCTCTCGCAATGATCTTAATCTTTGCCGTGCAGCTGCGCCTGGGGCGCATCCCCGCAGAGAAGCGCAAATATACCGTTGCGTTCAGCGTCGTATTGCTCGCACTTTGCGCGATCACGTTGTTCCGTCCGCGCTAAACGGCAGACCTAGAAAGCCGTTAGTGCGTCGAGGGCGCGATCTTCTTCTTCGTACACGACGTCCGCGTTCGCGCGCGGGTCGTTGACGATAAAAGCGAAGGCGATACGCCCGTGGTGCATCGTTTGCAACACGCCCGCGAGACCGTTCACGTTTTCGATGTGACCGCTCTTCGCGCGCGCGCGGCCGAGTGCGGCGTGCAAATCGTGATGCTTGACCGTGCCTTCGATTCCGACGCGCGGTAAGCTGCGGATATACACGTCGCCGCTCGGTCCGCGCGATACGAGGGCGAGGAGCTTCGCGAGCGTTTGCGGTTCGATGCGATCGCTCGGCGCGAGACCGCTGCCGTCGTAGACGCGCATTTTGTCGTGCGGTACGCCGAGATGATCGAGTACGCGTTTCTCGAAGCCGACGCCGGCGGAGTCGGTGCCGGGATGTCCGCTCTGTTCCCCGAGCGTGCGCAGCAGCGTTTCGGCGGTGTGATTGTTGGAATTCACGAGCATTTCGTGCACGATGTCGGCGAGCGGCGCGGAGTGATGCGCCCAAAGCGTCGTGGCGAGCGGCGGTGCCGTGCCGGCGCGATACCCGCCCGAGAGCCCGATCTGCCGTTCGGCGAGCATGGAAGCGACGGCACCGCCCACATAGCCCGGCAAGCCGAGAACCGGTTTGTAAAAGACTTGCATGGCGCCTTGCGCGATCTGGCCGTCGAGAACGTAGACGTTGCGTGGCTCGGGCGCCTTCGCCGGATCTCTCGAGACGCTCGGTAACTCGAGTTTGCGATCGATCGTGAGATACGAATTGTAGCCGCTCGGAACCGTCGCGATTCGCCCGGTAAACGTAATCGAAGCGTTAGGGGGCACCGGCCGAACGGTCGCCGCACCGCCACTCGGGTTCGGCGTGACGTCGAATTCGACGACGTTCTGATCGAGTGAGATCGCACTCGTACCCGCGGCGTAATCGTAGGTTAAGTCGTCCGGTTCCCACTGCGGATTTTGCTCGGGCCCGGAAAACGCGCTGTTATCGACTTCGAGCGTGCCGTCGACTCGCTCGACGCCGCTTCGCGATAAAACGCCGACGCCGTTTTTTAAATCCTGCGACTCGAGCGTCGGATCGCCGCCGCCTACGAGCCACAGATTACCGCGCAAATCGCCGCCCTCCGCGGGCGGTGCGTCGGCAACGAACCGCGTTTCGAAACGATGCTGCGGCCCGAGCGCCGCAAGGGCACTGGCGGCGACCACGAGTTTGAGAGTCGAAGCGGGCGCTACCGCAACCGTGCCACGCCGCGAGAAGAGCGTCTTCCCGTCGCCCGCAACGACGACGATGCCGGTCGCGGTGCGCGTTACGTCGGAAGCGAAGATGCCCGATAACGTTCGTTGCACGTCGCGCTGCTGCTGGGGCGTCCACTCGGGAGCGGCCGTCGGGACAGGGGTCGGCGCGAAGGTCGGCGCTAAATGCGGCGCTTGCGGAGCATCGGGCCCGGAGTGCCCGCACGAGACGAGCGCGCTCGCGAGAGCGAAGGCGAGCGCGCGTACGCTACCGCGCCTCAGATTCCGGCGCCCGCCTCGAACGAAGGGTCGCTCGCGCCCGGCCGCATGCCGAGCGCGAGCGTTTCGAGTAGCGCGATCCATTGTTCGTCCGGCACGGCGTCGCGAATGCGTCGCGAGGGACGCGTCGCCCGCAAGCAATCTTCGCGTAGAACCGTCATACCGAAACGGCGCGCGCGGCGCATGCTTTCGAAAGCGGGCGCACCGTATTCGATCAGGCCGACGCTCCTATCGAGCTCGAAACGAAAGATCGCTCCGGCCGGCGCGACGAATGCGAAATGCGTACAATACGGCAAGTAGCGCTCCCACTTGTCATCGGCGAGGAAATCGCCGCGTGACGATTTGATTTCGTAGATGCGAACTTGGCGCGTGTATTTCGAAACGCCTACGACGTCGAAACGCAGACCCGAATTTGCGGGCGAGAACTCGTTGCCCACGTAGGCATAGCCGAGTTCCGCCATGCGCATGGTCGCGAGTGCCCGTAGTTCGGCCGTCGCTAAACGGCGCCCGGCGGTCGCCGTGAGGGGAATGTAATCAAGCATCTCCGTGGCGCAGCCGTAAGCGACGAGCGGCTTCGCGCTCGGGTTCGCGTTCCCAGCGCAGAATTTCCAGGGCGTCCGGCACGAGCCCATCGCACCACGTGAAGTAGTAGCGCCGCGGCGTCGTGCCGCCGTACGCATAGCCGTGTACGCCGCCGTCGGCGACGTGCGCGCACGCCCGCTGCAAGTGCAAAGCGATATCGGGTCGCGTCGAGAGCGGCTCTTTATCGACGAAGAGCGCGCGCTGCGGACGGTTCGCATCGGAATACCAATTGCGCGATTCGCGCCCTTGCCAATCGTAGCCGATGACGATCGGAGCGACGCCCGCATCGAAATCCATCACGGAAGAGAGTCCGTATCCGTCCGTCATGACCACCGCATCGTGCCGGCTCGCGAGGTTCGCCGCATCGCGCGCCACCATCGCATACGTCATTATTTCGAAGGGGCCGCCGTTACGAAGCTGCGCGCCCGTCTCGCGATTAACGACGTGATAGATCGGAATCGGCGCGAAGCAGAACACGAGAATCGTCGGCACGAGAATAGCGCCCGGCACCACGCAAATCGTCGTCCACACGATTTTGAGGCGATGCGAGAGTTGCGTATATGCGACACCGAGCATCGCTGCAAGCGACACGAGCGTACCGAAAATCCAATGGATCTCGACGCGTTCCACAAACGAGAGCAGCGTCACGACGACGAGTTGCGGGATCGCTGCCCACGCGAGAAACGCATTGCGGGGCCTCACGGCGAGCAGCAAGACGGCAAGAAAAATTCCGGGGGAATAGGCGGCGGCTTGCGTCAGAAGCAGATCGCGAACGCGGTCGAGCGAAAAGCGATGCACTTCCTCGTGCCGATAAATAATCGCGAACGTGAGCGTTACCCAGTCGTGTTGCGCGTTCCAAACGATGAACGGCACGCACAACAGCAACACGATGCCGAGCGCGAGCGGCAAACCGCGCCGCCAGACGTGGCGCATGGAGGGCGTACACGCATACGCGATGACGCCGAAGAGAAGCGCGAAACCGAGCACGCGCGACAACAGCACGCCGGCCAGAGCGACGCCGAGCAACG
>CAXTIY010000218.1:5086-6177 GCA_964244215.1 uncultured bacterium | reverse complement strand
GCGAGCCGCGTGCTCAAACGCCGATCTCCGTTTTGAAGCCGAGTTGTCGCGAGAGTTCGTCTGCGATCTGCCGCATGGTCGGCGCGAGCCGTTCGACGCGTTCGGACGTCATCCGTGAGGTGGGTCCCGAAACGGACATCGCTCCGACGCATTGATTCTTCCGATCGAACACGGGTACCGCGAGGCAGCGCACGCCTTCTTCCATCTCCTCGTTATCTACCGAATAGCCGTTCTGGCGAATGAGCGCGAGTTCTCGTTCGACGGCCGGCCTCGTAACGAGCGTACGCGCGGTATAGCGCCGCATCGGTCCCGCGAGCACGGGTTCGGCAAACGCATCGCCCTTGAACGCGAGCAGCACCTTTCCCGTGCCCGTGCAATAGAGCGGCGCATGCAAGCCGGGCGACGTAAACATCTTCACGAGATGCATGCTCGCCACTTGATCGAGATAGATAACTTCGTGCCCGGACACCGTGACGAGATTAGCGGTTTCGCCCGAGCCTCGCATCATGCGTTCGAGAAACGGTCGCGCGACCAAACGCAGATCGAGGTGCAAGTCCGCCGCGCTCGCGAGCGTAAACACGCGCGATCCCAAGTGATAGCGCGACGTCTCCGGATCTTGGCGCACGTAACCACGATCGACGAGCGTCGCGAGCAAGCGATGTACCGTGCTCACGTGCAAGCCGACGAGCAGCGAGAGTTCGCTGATGCCCGTCGCGCCGCGTCGCGATGCGAGCGCTTCGAGCACGTCGAGGGTGCGGTCGACGGACTGAACTTTGGGCCGTCCGGCCCGATGCGGCTCGGGCGGAACGGCGCCCTGTAGAGGTTCCACGTTGCGAAACGTCTTTTCGCGCCCTTCGCAGGTTGCCTCCCCCGCCGTGCGAACGCTGCCGCGTGATCGCCTCGGGCCGCGCGTTTATCCGCCTATCGCGTCTGAAATTTCTGGCCGGCGGCTTCATCGGAGGCGCCTTCGGAACCGCCATGGCGGCCTACGAACGCGGTGCCGTACGCTGGCCGGATTACGCGCTCGCGCAGATCACGATTACCGCGTTCCATCTCATGACGCATTACGCAAACGACTACTTCGATCGCCA
>CAXTIY010000218.1:0-4986 GCA_964244215.1 uncultured bacterium | reverse complement strand
CGATTACCGCGTTCCATCTCATGACGCATTACGCAAACGACTACTTCGATCGCCATGCCGACACGCGCGCCGTGCCGACGCCCTATTCGGGTGGCAGCGGAGTGCTCGTGGAGGGCCTGCTCGCACCGGGCGTCGCACTGCGGGCGGCGCTCGTTGCGGCGACGGTCGGAGCCGCGGGCGTGCTTGGCCTCGCCACGTTTGCCGGGCGGCCGGCTGCGGCTTTGCTCGGCTGTGCGGTCGGAGCGCTCGCCTGGAGTTACTCCGCCCCGCCGCTCCGGCTTCTCGCGCGAGGCCTCGGAGAGCTCGACACGGCGCTCGTCGTCGCAGTCCTCGTGCCGTTATCCGCGTTTGCGGCGCAAGGTGCGGCGCTCGACCTGCGCGCCGTTGCGAGCACGCTGCCCGCGGCCGCCGCCATGTTCGCGATGATGCTCGCCGTCGAGTATCCGGATATCGTCGCGGACGCAGCGGGCGGCAAAATCAACCTCGTCGTGCGCCTCGGGGCCGGGGGCGCGCGGCCGGTCGGCATCGCTTTCGTCGCGGCCGTGTACGGTGCGCTCGGGTTCGCGGTCGCGGCGGGCGCCCCACCGGCGCTTCTCTTGTGCGAAGCGGTCTCGCTACCGCTCGGCATCGGGCTCGCGCTCGCGTTCGCGCGGCGCCGTTGCCCCGACGTCACGGCCGACGAAAGCCTCGCCGCCCGCGGCGTCGCGTTCTTCTTCATCGTCATGCTCTGCGGGCTGCTCGCGTACGCGGCGGCACCACGCAACGCGCCCGCAAGCGCAACGATTATGCCGAACCGCGTGGTCCTGGCGGCGTGACCTCCGCTCCGACGCTCGAAACCCGGCTCGAAGCCGCACTCGACGAGATCCGGCCTGCAATCTTGCGCGACGGCGGCGACGTTTGGCTAATCCGCGTCGAGGATGCCGTGGCCTACGTCCAGCTCATCGGCGCCTGCGGCGGCTGCCCGATGTCGAATGAAACGCTGAAGAACGGCATCGAAACGAGCGTCCGCGCGCATTGTCCCGAAATCGAACGCGTCGAACAGATTTAAAGACGAGACACGTGGACGGCGGCATTCGCTAGCGTCGCATCGTAGGGTACTACGATGCACGTTTCCATTCGTCTCATTAGTGTCCGCGCGAGTGTTTGCGCTACGGTCCTCATGCTCGGATCACCGGCGGCGGGCGCGGCCGAGAAACCGTTGCACAATTTTGCCGCGGTCGTTCTTTCACCCGATGGCGCGCACGTGGCCGCAATCGAGAGCGACGACCCGGCGCTCGAAGGCGACAAAGCGCATCAAGCGTTGACGATTCGGAACGCGAGCGGCGGACCGCCGAGCGTCGTCCCGTTACCGTGCGGCGTGGACGTCGATTGCGTTCCATCGTCGCCCGCGTGGTCGCCCGATTCCGGAACGCTGTCTTTCGTCCTTAAAGAGCCGAAGACGTCGGTCCGAAAGATCGTCAGCGCCGATGCGATGGGAACGAACGTTCGCGTCCGATTAACGTTTACCGGAACGCTCGTGGATCTGCGCTATTCGCCGCAGGGCCGGCTCGCGGTTCTCGCTACGCCGGGAGCGCATAAAGAAGTCGGAGCGACGCAGGCTGCGGCACCGCTCGTCGGGGAGATCGGCGCGGCACCAGACGAACAGCGTATCGCGACGCTCGACGGCACCTCGCTGCGCTTCGAATCGCCCGCCGACACGTACGTGTACGAATACGATTGGCTCCCCAACGGCGGCGGGTTCGTCGGCACCGCCGCCAAAGGCGACGGCGATAACAACTGGTGGATCGCGCAACTCTACGCGTTCGAAAACGGTACGGCACGCCTCGTGTATGCGCCCGCTTCGCAGCGCCAGCAACTCGCTTCGCCCCGCGTCTCGCCGGATGGCAAGTCCGTCGCGTTTATCGGCGGAATCATGAGCGACTTCGGCTCGACCGGCGGAGACGTCTATGTCGTACCGCTCGGCGGCGGCACGGCGACCGATGTAACGCAGAACGCACCGCTCAGCGCGACGGCGCTTACGTGGAGCAAGCGCGATGCGGGGCTACTGTACTATTCTTGGCTGCGCGGGACGGACGGCGGCGTCACTGAGATTGTGATGGCCGGCGGTTCCGGCTCTACGGGCATACGCGTCTCCGAAAAAGCATCTTCCCGAGCGCCGGACGGCGCGTCGTTTTCTACCGGCGGTGCACCATTTACCGTTTCGCTCGCTGACGCGAGCGCCGGTATCGTTCAAGATTTCGAACATCCGCCCGAACTCGCCGTCGGCAATCCCGGCGCGTTACATACGCTCACGCACGCAAACGCCGGCATCCCGAGCGCGACGCACGCCCGTGCGATCGCGTGGCAAAACGACGGCTTCGCCGTCAGCGGCTGGCTCCTCGAACCACCGGGCCGCAGCACCGCATCGCGCGCGTTGATCACGGACATTCACGGCGGACCGTCGGCAGCGTACGTCCCGCGTTTCGTCGGCCGGGGTACGGTGCGTTCGCTCTTGCGAGCCGGCTACGACGTTTTCGAGCCGAATCCACGCGGCAGTTACGGCGGAGGCGAGGCGTTCACGCTCGCCAACGTGCGCGATTTCGGCTACGGCGATTTGCGCGATATTTTGAGCGGGATCGACGCGGTCGAAAAAGTGGCGCCGGTCGACGAGCGACGCCTGGGCGTCACGGGTTACAGTTACGGCGGTTACATGACGATGTGGACGGTCACGCAAACGAAGCGCTTTGCGGCGGCCGTAGCGGGCGCGGGCGTCAGCGATTGGCTATCGTATTACGGCGAGAACGGCATCGACCGCTGGATGATTCCGTTCTTCGGCGCTTCCGTATACGACGACCCCGCGGTCTACGCGCGCTCCGCACCGATTACGTTTGTGAAGAACATCACGACGCCGACGTTCGAATACGTCGGCGAACGCGACGTCGAATGCCCCGCGCCGCAAACGCAAGAATTCTGGCACGCGCTTTCGACCCTCGGCGTGCCCACGCAGTTCGTCGTCTACGCGGGCGAAGGTCACGGTCTCCGCGAGCCCAAGGATCGCGCGGATGCGGAGCGGCGCACGCTCGCGTGGTTCGATCGTTATTTGCGGCGTTGAGCGCGCGCCGATGTCGCCTAATCGATTACGTGCCTTTCTGCCCGCCCGCGTAGAAGATGACTTTGAGCAAAGCTTGCGGCACCGTCGTTAGGGTGTTCGGGTTTCCGTATGCGAAATACAGCTCCTCATTTTTTAGCCGCAGATGATACGCGACCGAAACGTTCGAACAGGTGCCGCTACAGTTTCCGCCGCCGCTAGGCTCCGGCGGTTCGCCGATCACGCGCCGCAGACCGACGGCGAACGACGACTCGCGATTGATCTGATAACTGTACGCGAGGCTGTCGAACCATTGTACGTTGGCGGCTCCCGTTGGAAATCGCTGTGCCGTGTCGTCGAGCGTAAGGGTAACGGTGCCTTTTTCCCCGGCATGGATCGTCGATGTGCGAAACCACGTATCGAGCCGGCCCGCACCGTAGCGGCCCGTTATGTATTGGATTTGCGTCGGCGTCGCAGACGACCCGTGTGCTGGGAAATTGCCGGAATTATTGGTCTGCAGACCACTATGATAGGTGAGGCTAACCCCGCCGTTCTGCGAGATCGGTTCGAACGCGTTGCCGAATCGCCAATAGTCGGAGCCGCTATAAAGTTGTAAATCCCAAGCGCTTTTCGTCAATACGTCGAGGAGCACTTGATTGTCGCTTTGGGACTGCCCGAACGTGGCGCCCTGGTAGCGATCGAGGAAACCGCTGATGCCGACTGACGCAAGTGCACTCGCTGGTGCGAAGGTCCAGATTCGCGCCGAATAGAGACCGTACCCGGCGATCCCCGGATGCGAGACGTAGCCGTCGACCGGATTAAACTCTTGGCCGATGCGGCGTATCGAGGCGAACGCTGCAAAGTGCGGGCTCGCGTATCCGCCGCCGGCATCGAACGCCGTGCCTTGCCCCGGATTACGAACGTTCGTGCCGGTGTCGTTCGACGCGTTGACGTACGCGCTCGTATACTTAAGATCGGACCATGTCGCGCCGGCTTCATTCGAGTTATCGACGACGCCGGGGATGTCGGCCGTAACGTGCTGGAAGCTCGCGTGCACGCGCGTGTCGCTCGACGTGTAGTTGAGCGCCGCCGCACTATCGCTACGGCCGGCGCCGATCGCATCGAAGCCCGCAAAACCGAGCGCGCCTTGCTTGCCCTCGTAGCCATAGCCTTGTGAGAACGTCGGTATTGCCGGTGTGTAGAGCGTCGAATGATTGCCGCTGCAGACGTCGCAATCGAAGTTGTTGTAATACGACGCTGCCTGCGTGAAAAACGGTCGTATCTCCGAATACTGGCGCTGATAGACCGTCGGAGAAATCGTTTGCTGATCGAGTTCGACGTTCGAATAGTCGGGATGGAACGCCGCGAAAAACGCCGACGTCGGCGTTACCGGGATCGAGAGATCCGCGCCGACGCGCGACGTCGATCCGCCGGCAGCGCCGCTCGCGAGCGTTCCGAGGCCGTAGATTGCGGCGCGCGGCGGCGGTAGCGGCGCTTTCGCCGTTAGGATGAGCGAGAGCGGCCCACTGCGCGAAGCGTCGTCGGGACTGGTTTGGGCCGAATCGAAAGACCATACGTATTCGGCCGCCGTCGCTCGAACGTAACGGATGAATTGCGCGTGCCACGTCCCCGTCTGCGCGCCGTGAATAACGTTCAGCGGGATCGCCATCGTCACGGTGTAGCCGCCGGCGTGCGACGCTCCCCGCGATTCCCACTGCGGTGCGAACGCCGAATTCTCGGACGAACTTTCGTTATGGGACCCGTTCGCATTCGATTCGAATTGGTATTTGAAACCCGTCGGACCCGTCGGCCACAGATCCAACCATACGGCGTCATCGCTGCTCCACGAGAGACTGCCGCCGGAACCTTGGCTGCCGCCCGCAACCGTGTCGTTACCATGCTGCGTCGCGACGATCGGT
>CAXTIY010000217.1:0-6238 GCA_964244215.1 uncultured bacterium | reverse complement strand
GGCCGCCGGCGCCGCGCGCAGATACTCGAGCGTCTGGCGATCGATGCGCCCGTCCTCGCGCACCCGATTCTCTAAGTTTTCCACGTGCATGAACGCGACGAGCGCCTCGCGCGCGACGGCGTCGTATCGCTCGTGGCCCGGGCGTAGCGCGCCGACCCGAACGAGTTCGCGGGCGAGCTCCGCGCTCCGCGGCGCGTCGATCTCGAGTATGTCTTGCGGCTCCGGAGCGAAAAAATACAGCTTATGGAGTTCGAGCAGGCGCCCGAGCTCCTCGATCGGCGTGACGTGATCGTCGACGCGCAGGTCGACGTAGCGGTCGTTGAATCCGGCGTAACCGCCGCCCGGTTTTTCGATAATCAGAGCGGCGCTTTGCTGGCCCCGCTTATCGCCGCCGCGCGCTTGGGCGCCCCGCAAGCTCGCGAGGATCCGGTCCGCAAGCGAACCACGCGTCGTCCGGAACGTTTCGGCGAGCGCCTCTACGACGGCGGGGCCCGCGAGACAATTGCCTTGAGCCGCAAAATCGTCACCGGTTATGCCACCCGCCCACGCGATGCAGCGCCTACCGGTGAAGGTAGCGGCCTCTCCGGTCGCCGCGACGATGCCGAATTGACGGTCGTCGCGTCCGTCGTCGGCCTGCGTCAGCGCGCTCGCGACTTCCGCCGGCCGCACGCCGTGGGCGAGCATCTCCAGAGCCCGCGGCCCGTAGGACGTATTCGCAAACGCTTGCGTCGCGATCGCGCCGACGCCCGCACGAACGTACGGCACGATAGCGCCGACGGCGAGAAATTTCGATTGCACGCCGATTCCGATCTCGCCCGTAGCGCGGTCGGCGGCCACAATAGAGAACGTCGTTAACGGCATGTCGCCGCAAGCACGGAACGCACCGCATTCTCGACGTCGTCCGGCTCGAGCTCGAGCGTCGCATCGCCCACGACGAACTCCCACTTCTGCACGGAATGCACGACGGTCGGTGCGAGGCGTGCAAAGACGAACGTGCCGTGCTCGCGCGCATGGGCGTGGGCGCTCGCTTCGAGCGCCGCGAGGTCGCCGCGCAAAAATACGTGGAAGGTGTTCGTATGAGGCGGGTCGGGAACGATCTCGACTCCGTCCAGCCGCGCCAGCCGCTCCGCGATCGCGCGAGCGCGGGTGCGGTATGCCGCCATCTTCGGCAGATTCCGTTCGAAGCCGAGCTGCGCCGAGAGCGCGAGCGGTGCGATCGTGACGAGCCGTCCGCCGTGGCGATGCTGCCAAATCCGCGCCTCGGCGATAAAATCCGCGTCGCCCGCAAGCACCGCACCCGCAAGCGCGCCGAGCCCCTTATAGAACGAGACGTAGACGCTCTCGAAAAGGCCCGCGATTTCCGCATGCGTGCGGCCGTAGTGCGGTGCCGCTTCCCAGAGGCGTGCGCCGTCGAGATGGACGGCCGCGCCCGTGCCGCGCGCGGCTTGGACGAGTTCGCAGAGGTCGTTCCAGTGCGGCAACTGCGCGCCGAGCTCGCGCTGCGGGAGCTCGACCACGAACGCGCCGAGAGGGTCCGCGATAGCGCGAACGTCCTCGACCGTCATCATCCGCGCCGCATTGCCGACCGTAAGCGCCCGTAAACCGTGCAACAGCGCGTAGCCGCGCGACTCGTGAATTTCGAGGTGACACGTCGGGTGAAAGGCGATCGTGCGGCAACTGCGGCGCTCGCACCAAACGCGGAGCGCGATCTGTTGCGCCATCGTTCCGGTGGGCATGAAGACGGCCGCTTCTTTGCCGAGCTCGGCCGCGATCCGCGCCTCGAAGGCCGCGAGCCACTCGCCGCTACCGTACTTGTCGGAGAGCAGCTCCGGGGAAGTCGCGGCAGCTAGTTCCCGGAGCGCCTCGTGCGGCGTTTGCACCGCATGGTGCGTGAGCGCGCGCGGAGCGGCGGCACGCAGGCGAACGAGTTCGTCGTCCGTCATGCGGGCCGCGGCCGGTACGTGAAGCAGCGGTTAGCGGCGCAGGCCGAGGTCGGCGATGAGCTTCCGGTAGCGCTCCAAGTCTTTCTTCTGCAGATAGCCGAGGAGGCGCCGGCGCTGGCCGACCTGCATCAGCAGGCCACGGCGGCTATGGTGATCCTTTTTATGGACTCGCAGGTGCTCGGTGAGCTGATTGATCGAAGCGGTGAGGACCGCAACTTGGACGTCGGCGGACCCGGTATCTCCGGGGCTACGACCGTACGTCGTCGACAATTCTTGCTTTTGTTCTTTGGTGATGGGCACGCGACTAGAGCTCCTGACGCAGGATCGTCTCGCTTCGGCTCCAGAGGGCGGGCGGCGAAGGCCCGTCACCGGGCCGGCGACCGGCGAATCATAGCAGAGCGCGGGGCACACGTCTAGGCCGCGGCGAACGAGGCCGCTGCCATGTCATTCGTAGACGTCACCACGACAAACGAGATCCCCGAGGGCGAGGCGAAGGCCTACGTCGTCGGCGATCGCGAAATCGCGCTTTTCAACGTTGCCGGAAGCTATTATGCCATCGAAAATGCCTGTCCCCATCAGGGCGGGCCGCTCGCCGAGGGTTTCATCGAAGGCAACATCGTTACGTGCCCGTGGCACGCATGGTGCTTCGACGTGACGACGGGCAAGATGGAGCTCGGCGAATACTCGACGGTCGACGCCTTCGACGTTCAGATCGTCGGTTCGACGATCAGCGTTGCCTCGGAACCGCGTTCTTGAAGAACGCCCGGTAAATCCGCGATCCGGCGGCAGCCGCTCGCGAACATCGCGATACGCAAGCCCGCGACGAACGACTCGATCGTGCGGGCGACGGCCTCGACCGAGGTCGTCGCGGGTTCGAGAAACGGTAGTGCGGCCGCAGCGAGATCGGCTCCGATGGCGAGCGCCTTCGCCACGTCGACCCCGCTACGCACGCCGCCGCTCGCGACGATAACCGCATTCGGAAGCGCGCGGCGTAGGGCGAGCGTCGCTTCTACGGTCGGATAACCCCACTCGGCAAACGTCTCCGCGAGTGCTTCGCGGCCGGAGTCTTCCGAGCGGCGTCCCTCGACGCGCGCCCACGACGTGCCGCCCGCACCCGCGACGTCGATTGCCGAGACCCCCACGTCGATGAGCCGGGCCGCCGTGCGCGGCGAGATGCCCGAACCGACGCTTTTGGCGAACACGGGCACGTCGAGCGCTCGGCAGAGCGCGCCGATCGGCCGGAGCAGATCGCGGAAGTTCGTATCGCCCTTGGGCTGCAGCGCTTCCTGAAGCGGGTTGAAATGGAGATACAAGCCATTCGCGCCGATGCTTTCGACCACGCGCCGCGCGTCGTCGATGCTCACGCCATAATTGAACTGCACCGCTCCCAGGTTCGCGAAGAGCATGACGCTCGGAGCGACGTTGCGCACGCGATAGGTAGCGAGTAGCCGTGGATCGACGAGGGCGGCGCGCTGACTGCCGAGGGCGAGGGCGACGCCCGCCCGCTCGGCGGCGATCGCCAGCCGTTCGTTGATGACGCGCGCCCGCTCGGTGCCCCCCGTCATCGACGAAACCACGATCGGCGCGGCGAGCTTGTGACCGAAGAAGTCGAGCGACGTATCGACGTCGTCGAGCGCGCATTCCGGCAGCGCTTCATGCTGCAAGCGGACGCGCGAAAAGCCGGCATCGAGATGCGAAGCGACGTCGTCTTCCAAGCAGATATCGAGGTGGCGCGACTTGCGCGCTTCGATCTCGCGCGCTCCCGCGGGCGTTTTCTCCGCCATTAACGAAGCGTATCTGCTTCGATATCGCTCGATTCCTATCGTGCGATACGCAAGTGTCGCGCAATGTTACGCAGACGGGCCAAATGGAACGAGAGACGGTCGTATGGGACGGACGTACGGGAACCGCCGGTGGTCGCGCGTTCGGAGCGGCGCTGCGGACGCTCGCCGCGGAACGCGAGCTCGGTGATGCGGCTTTCGCCGCCGCCGCCGACCTCGACCTAACCCGGGCCCGCGCGGTCTTCGCGGGGGAGGCGCGCGTCACGGTTCCCGAGCTCGCGCGCATCGCCCGCGCCGTGCGCCTGCGCGCTTTCGAGTTCTTACAACGCTCGGCGCTGCTCTCGCTCGACGTCTACGCGCTCGGACTCGACCCGCTGTACTTCTTGCCGCAAGGCCAAATCCGGAAGGATGCGCGCATTTACATGCGCGAGATTAACCCGCGCCACGCCGTACCCGAACGCGACATGTTCGTTCGCAATCCGGTGCTCAAGGCGCTCGGGAGCGACGAGGTGCTCGACGCGCTCGGCAAACTCGAGATCGAACTCGCGTATCTGTTACGCGCGGCCGTGCAAGAAACCGGAGGGACGTTGTGATCGGGACTCGCCTGCGAGGCGGCTTTGTGGCCGCACTCATTCTTACTGCCATGACGTTCGGCGGGTGCGCGAGCGGCGGCGGTAACTCCGTGCTGACGCCGCAGCCCACGCCCGTTCCGACGATCGTCCCGGTCAAACCGCTAGTCGACTACACGGCGGTCGGCGCGAGCGACGCCGTCGGTTACGGTGCGAGTAAGCCGTGTACCACGGCCTCGCCGCCGGAAATCGCCGATCTCACCTGCCTCGGCATAACCGGTACGGGCTACGTTCCGGTGCTCGCGCGCCGTCTCGTAACCGCCGGAAACAGCGTGACGCTGGGCGATCTCGGCATCTCGGGCGCCGTACTCGGCCCCGATATCCTCGCGACGGTCAATGCGTACGGCTCGCTTATGAGCGCGACCCCATGCGTTCCGCCGAACGACTATCCGACCGACTTCCTTACGAGCGAGCTACCGAAAGTCGGGGCGACGTCGACGCTCGTCACGATCTTTGCCGGCGGAAACGACACGATCGGGCTCATCAACGCCGTGGGTTGTGGAGCGGGCGGCACGACTTTGCCCGAGCAGCTGGCGTACCTGCAAACGCAGATAACGGCGTTCAAGACGGATCTCGCGACGCTCGTAAGCGGCGTGAAGAGCAAAGCGCCGAACGCCAAAATCGTCATCGCGAATCTGCCGAATTTCGCACTCATTCCGGTCGGCTTGGCCCAATCGGCGGCCGCGCAACAAGGCCTCGCCTACCTCTCGACTGAGCTCGACTTGCAAGTCATTAACCCGCTCGCAGCGACCGGAATTCCCGTGGTCGACCTGCTGTGCGATCCGCAGAGCTACGCTGCGACGAACTTCTATACGGACGGCTTCCATCCGAACGACGCCGGCTACGCGGAGATCGCAAAGCAGTTCTACGCGCAGATCAGCGCTGCGACGCCGGCCGCGCCGGCCGCCGCGTGCACGTACGCAGCGGCGCCGGCCTCGCTACGGCAAGCGATCCGCGGCCCTCTGCGCCACATCTAGGGGCGCATCCGCAAGGCGCGGGGCGCTTCCCGTAACGGGAACGCCCTCGCGGCCTCGGGAATCCTTACCGAACTATGCAATCTGGTATCGAAGGAAAACGGATCGCCGCGTTGATCGGCGACGGGTTTGAAGAGGCGGAGCTCGCCGAGCCGCGACGCGTGCTCGAAGAAGCGGGAGCTATCGTGACGATCGTCGGCATCGACGACAAGGCGATCCAGCGGATCCGAAGCAAACGCGGCCTCGACGACGGGCAGCCGGCAAAAGCCGAAGAAGTGGTCGCCGATTGCACGGCGGAAGATTTCGATGCGCTGCTGATTCCGGGCGGCCTCTCACCCGACCGCATCCGTGCGAATCGCGAAGTTCAGCGCTTCGTCAAGGAGTTTGACACGGCCAAGAAGCCGACGTTCGCGATCGGTCATGGCGCACACGTCCTGATTTCTTCGCAAGTCGCGCGCGGCCGGACGATGACGGGTTCGCCGTCGATCTCGGACGATATCCGTAACGCGGGCGGCCTCTTCCGCGATCAGCCGACCGTGCAAGACGGCCATTGGATAACGACGCGCGGTCTCGGCGACATGATCCTCTTCAATCGTGCGATGCTCGAAAAGCTTTCGTCGGCGGTAACGCAGCCCGCTTAATCGTTCACGTTGGCGCCGTACGATCGAAGATGCGGTTGCCGCCGCTAGAGAGCGGCGGCGTGTTGAAAACGGTTCGTTCCTGCGTCGTGTCATCCGTTGCGAAGTCGAATCAGGGGAGCGCCGCTGGAGCGCCGGCCGAAAGGCGAGCGGTGCACGATCGGCGCTTCGGCGGCATTCGCGCGCGAGATATAGAGTGCGAGCGCGATCGTTATAGGCTAGCGCGCCTGCCGCGCGCGATGGTATCGTATGGCTATGCGGTTCGCTTGGTTC
>CAXTIY010000216.1:0-6240 GCA_964244215.1 uncultured bacterium | reverse complement strand
CGAAGAAGCGCGCGCGACCGACCCGCGAGCCCGGGCGATCGTCGAACGTGCCGAAGCGTTCGGCGCGTCCGACGTCGCGCGTTTGCACGCCGAATTCGAAGCGGTACCGGCGTTCGAGACGCCGCACGAGCCGGCGCCCGAGTACGTCACCGTCGGCGGCGTAGAGGTGCGGAAAGGCAGCAGCGTGCGGCTCGCGCCCAAGCGCCGCGCGGACGCTTGGGACATGTTCTTGACCGGTAAGATCGCGACCGTACAAAAAATCCATCAGGATTTCGAGGATCGCATCTACGTAGCGGTAACGGTCGATGACGATCCGGCGAGCGAGTACCACGAATGGTACGGCCGCTCGTTTTTCTTCGAACCCGATGAAGTCGAAGCGCTCGGGGTGACGCTTTGAGCGTGCCCGGTTCCGCGACGGGCGAACGGGCGCGCGTTCTGGTGGCAGGCGTCGGCAATATCTTTTTCGGCGACGACGCGTTCGGCCCGGCGGTGCTCGCGCGGCTCGCGCGCGAACGCATACCGGGCGTGCGGTTCGAGGACTTCGGCATCCGCGGTTTACATCTCGCGTACGAATTACTCGCCGGCTACGACGCCGCGGTCGTGGTCGACGCGGTCGACCGCGCGGGACCGGCCGGTACCTTGTACGTCATCGATCCGAGCGAACGGATCGAAGCGACGACGCCCGATGCGCATCGGATGGATCTCGGCAGCGTCTTTGGCTATATTGCGTTGCTCGGCGGGACGCCGCCGCCGATTACGATCGTCGGCTGTCGGCCAGAATCACTCGAAGAAGGCGCGGAGCTCTCGAGCCGCGTCGCGCACGCGGTCGAAGCGGCGTTGCCGCTCGTCTTACGGGTCGCACGCGAGCTTTCCGACTCGAAGGAGTACCAGTGTACCGACGTCTGATTCTCGGCGGCTTCGCCGCTGCAACAGTTATTGTCGCCAAGCGCCAATTCGGTCATATCGGTAGCGACATTAAACGCTACAACACCATGCGTGCGATGTCCGGCGACCCGCCGCTCGCGCGTCAAGGCTTTGGGATGCTTATCGGATACGTTAAGTCGCTCGGCAAGAAGCAACGGCCGGTCTCGATACCGTTAGCAAACGCCAAATCGCAACGACCAGCCTTGTTCGAGCTCGCAACCGCCATGCAAAACGATCTTATTCGTTACATGCGCATGCGGGCGATGTAACCTTCTCAAAGCCTAGTTTAGGAACGCTATCATGTGTCTTGCAATTCCGGGTCAAGTCGTCGAAATGCACGCGGATCAGCCGGCGCTCGCGAAGGTGGAAGTCGGCGGCGTGCGCCGTAACGTCAACATCGGACTTTTGGAAGATGATGCGCTTTCGCCGGGCGATTGGATACTGATCCACGTCGGCTTCGCGCTGAGTAAGATTGGTGAAGCGGAAGCGCATGATCAGCTTCGCATGTTGCGCGCGATGGGCGAAGATGCGCTAGCGATCGAAGAAGTGCGCGGCTACTCGTTCGCCGGTGAAGCGGAAGCGCGGCCATGAAGTACGTTGACGAGTATCGCGATCCCGCGCTGATCGGCAGCGTCGCGCGCGAGCTCGCGCGGACGGTCGAGCCGGGCCGGCACTATCGGATCATGGAAGTTTGCGGCGGGCACACGCACGCAATCTACCGTTACGGACTGCGCGACGTGCTGCCGGATAATTTGGAACTCGTGCACGGTCCGGGTTGTCCCGTCTGCGTGCTGCCGACGGGGCGCGTCGATGACGGGCTTTCGATCGCGAGGCATCCCGATACGATCCTGACGTGCTTCGGCGATATGCTGCGCGTGCCGGGTTCGAGCGGCACGCCGCTCGAGCTCAAAGCGACGGGCGCGGACATCCGTATGGTGTATTCGCCGCTCGACGCAGTTCGGCTCGCTCAAGAGAACCCGCAGAAACACGTGTGCTTCTTTGCGATCGGGTTCGAAACGACGGCCCCCTCGACGGCGCTGACGGTCCTGCGTGCGCAGGCGCTCGGGCTTCGGAACTTCTCCGTGTTTGCCAATCACGTGACGATCGTGCCCGCGATGCGTGCGATCTTGGACTCGGCCGATATGCGGCTCGACGGTTTCGTCGGCCCGGGTCATGTGGCGACGATTACGGGTTGCCGGCCGTACGAATTCATTGCGAGCGATTACGGTAAGCCGGTCGTCGTTTCGGGCTTCGAACCACTCGATATTCTTGAGGCGCTGCTGATGATCGTGCGTCAATTGAACGCGCGTGAAGCGCGCGTCGAGAATCAATACCGCCGCATCGTGCCATGGAACGGCAGCCGCCCAGCCCTTTCTGCGCTCGAGCGCGTGTTCGCCGTACGGCCGACCTTCGAGTGGCGCGGCCTCGGCTTCATCGCGGATTCCGCACTCGCGCTACGGCCCGAATTCTCCGCGTGGGATGCGGAGGTTCGCTTCGAGATTCCGGGACTGCGCGTGACCGATCCGAGCGCCGCACAATGCGGCGAGGTGCTCACGGGTTCGCTCAAGCCGCCGGAGTGCAAGCTGTTCGGCACGGTCTGCAATCCCGAGCGGCCGGTCGGCGCGCTCATGGTTTCGAGCGAAGGCGCATGCGCCGCGCACTATCGCTACGCGCGGCACGCCGCAGAAACGGAAGCGGAAGCAGCCGCTTCGTCTCGGACGGCCATTCCTGCCGGAGCGTTCGCTTGATCGCTCCCGAGCGGCCTCGTTCGCGCATCCGCTTTGACGACGAGCGGATCGATATGTCGCACGGTGCGGGCGGCAAAGCCTCGCGTCGGCTCGTCGAAGGTCTAATTGCGCCGGCGTTCGCAAATCCGTATTTGGCGACGCTTTCCGATGCCGCGATTCTGCCGTTCGGCGGCACGCGTGCGGCGCTGAGCGCCGACGGTTACGTCGTGCACCCGCTCGAGTTTCCGGGCGGTTCGATCGGCGAACTTGCGGTGAACGGTACCGCAAACGACCTGGCAGTTTCAGGCGCGCGGGCACGCGCGCTCATGGCGACGTTCGTTCTCGAAGCGGGGTTGCCCGTGACGACGCTGCGCCGTGAAGTCGCGGCTATGGCGAAGGCGGCGGAACGCGCCGGCGTCGCAATCGTCGGGGGCGATACGAAGGTCGTCGAACACGGGCGCTGCGACGGCATGTATGTCACCACGTTCGGCTTTGGTGAAGTTGACGAGCGCGCCGTGCTCGACCCGCGAGCCGTTCGGCCGGGCGATCGCGTGCTTTTGAGCGGCTACATCGGCGATCACGGCATTACCATTTTGCTTGCGCGTGGTGAAGTCGAACTCGAAACGACGCTGCGCTCCGACACGCGCCCGGTTTGGCCGTACGTGGATGCACTGCTTGAAGCGTGCGGGACCGGCGTGCGATGGATGCGTGATCCGACGCGCGGCGGCGTCGCAACGGCGCTGAACGAACTTGCGCGCGACTGCGGCCACGCGATCGTCCTGGACGAATCCACCTTGCCGCTGCGGGCGCAAGTGCGTGGCGCGTGCGAACTACTCGGGCTCGACCCGCTGCACATCGCAAACGAGGGACAGTTCTTGGCCATACTCGCGCCCGAGGATGCGGAACGGGGCCTCGCCGCAGTGCGCTCGCTGCCCGGCGGCGAAGCGGCCGCCTTTATCGGTGAAATACGCGCTACGCCGGCGCGCTCGGTGCTCGGCCTCACGGCGTATGGCGGAACGCGTTCGATCGATATGCTCGTCGGCGATCCGCTACCGCGGATCTGCTGAGATGCGCGAACTCTACGGCACGCGCGCTTGCCCGTACACGAGCGAACTCCGCGACGAACTGGACTGGCAAGAACGTGACTTCATCGAGTACGACGTTGAGGTAGATGCCGACGCTTTGCGGCGGATCACGCAGCTCTGCGGGGGCACGCTTTCCGTCCCGGTCCTGGTCGAGGACGGGCGCGTCGTGCAGGTGGGCGTCGCGGGCCGTTCATGTTACGTCTCGCCCGGGTAATTCGCCTTAACGGTATCGTTCAAGGTGTCGGCTTCCGGCCGTTCGCGTATCGTCTCGCGCGCCGCTACGAGCTCGGCGGTTGGGTAAAGAACGGCGGCGACGGCGTCGAGATCTACGTCGAGGGTCCGGTGCTCGCTCTCGATGCGTTTGCAGAAGCCTTGCTGACGGAAACGCCGCCCGCGGCCCGGATATGCGCCGCAGAGACGTTGCAAGCGGAATGTGCAGGCATCGCAACCTTCGAGATTCTTGAGAGCGCGCGTGATGCGAAACGCCCGACGGTGCGCATCTCGCCCGATCTGCCGGTCTGCGACGATTGTTTGCGCGAATTGTTCGATCCTGAAAACCGTCGCTATCGCTATCCGTACATCAACTGTACCAACTGCGGGCCGCGGTATAGTATCGTGCGTGGGCTGCCGTACGACCGGCCGCTCACGACGATGGCGGAGTGGCCGCTCTGCGCTGAGTGTTCGGCAGAATACGCGAACCCGGTCGATCGCCGCTTCCACGCGCAACCCGTCGCGTGTCCGGCTTGTGGCCCCACGTACGCGTTTGAGGATGAACGCGGCTATGCCGCGATCGCCGCGGCGGCTGCACGTTTGCGGGCGGGCGACATCGTCGCGGTCAAAGGGATCGGCGGTTTTCATCTCGTCTGCGACCCGGAGAATCCGCGCACCGTGGCGGCGCTGCGGGAACGCAAGTTCCGGCGCGAGCGGCCGTTCGCCCTCATGGCACGCGACTTGGAGACGGCGCGTGGTTTAATCGTTACGAACCCGGACGTGGAGGCGTTGCTCGTGTCGTCCGCGCGGCCGATCGTTCTCGGCGAAGGGGCCGTTCACTTCGCGGGCGTGGCGCCGGCCAATCTCGAGCTCGGCGTGATGCTGCCCTATGCGCCGATCCATTATCTGCTCTTTGCGGCGGGAGCGCCGGCGGCACTCGTCGTCACGAGTGCCAACCGTTCCAACGAACCACTCGCGTACGAAGACGCGGATGCGCTGTCGAGTCTCACCGGCATCGCAGACGGTTTTTTAGTCGGGGAACGCGCGATTGCGCGCCGCCTGGACGATTCCGTAGCGCGCGTCGTCGCGGGGGAGCCGGCCATCTTGCGCCGCGCGCGTGGGTACGCACCGGCGGCCGTCGCGACGCTTCCGCGAACCACGCCGATCCTTGCCCTCGGCGGCGATCTTAAAAACGCGCTCGCGCTCGGTTTGGACGGCGTCGCGTTCATGAGCCAGCACGTCGGAGATCTCGAGCAGCGTTCGGCGTACGAATCGTTCGAAGCGACGGCGCGCGACCTCTGTGCGACGTACGGGCTGCGCCTGGAGGACGTCCTGGTCGTCCACGACGCGCATCCCGAATACGTCTCGACGGGTTTCGCACGCGCGCTGTTGCCGTCGGCGCGGACGCTCGCCGTGCAGCACCATCGCGCGCATGTGGCGAGCGTTATTGCGGAGCGCCGTGCTTGGGCGACGGAAGTTGTCGGGGTCGCCTTCGACGGCACGGGCTACGGCGATGACGGCAACATATGGGGCGGCGAAATATTCGCCGGTAGTCTCACTCGAGGGTTGGCGCGCGTCGCTCACCTGCGGCCCGCGCGGCTGGCGGGCGGCGACGCGGCCGCGCGCTTTCCCGTGCAGGCGGCGGCCGGTTTTCTGGCCGAGGTCGACGGGCTGCCCGATTTGGGTGCCGCTCCGTTCTCGCTCGGGTCGCGCTACGCTGCCGCTCGAGAGCTCGTGCGGCGCGACGTGCGCTGCTTCGAGTCGACGTCGGTCGGACGATTATTCGACACCGTCGCGGCGCTGCTCGGCTTCACGGGTGCCGCGAGCTTCGAGGGCCAAGCGGCGATGTGGCTCGAGCATTTGGCGTGGTCCGGCACTCCGGGCGAGGCCTATCCGTTCCCGCTCGTGGCGGGCGAACTCGATTACCGTCCACTCTTGAGGACCATCGTGCGCGATCGTTTCGCCGGCTGTAATTCGGCGGGCATCGCACTCGCTTTCCATGTGGCGATTGCCGACGCCGTGGTCGCGCTCGCAGCTTGCTACGCCGAACGTCCCGTCGCGTGTTCGGGCGGCGTTTTCCAAAACGCGCTTCTCGTGCGGCTGGTTCGCGAACGGCTTCGGGAACGCGCTTGGTTCAACGCCGGCGTACCACCGAACGACGGCGGTCTCGCGCTCGGTCAAGCGGCGCTCGCGGCGTTTAGCACGAAAGCTAAAGCGGCGGTTTTGCTTTAAGACGAAAGTAGCGATCTGCTCACGCGAGCGATACGCACAGATTTAGAGACGTTGCCGCAAAT
>CAXTIY010000215.1:0-6264 GCA_964244215.1 uncultured bacterium | reverse complement strand
TGATATCATCGCGAGGTTGTCCCGGCGGCTGTCGGGTGTGTAGATGCTAAGGAAATCATGAACGTCATCGATCTGCTCGAAAGAGAACAGCTCAAGGCCGGCGTGCCGGAATTTCGGCCGGGCGACACCGTTAAGGTGTATTCCAAGGTCGTCGAGGGCGGCAAAGAGCGGACGCAGATGTTCGAGGGCGTCGTGACGGTCCGTCGCGGCGGAGCGATCGGCGAAACGATTACGGTTCGCCGTATTTCGCACGGCGTCGGAGTCGAGAAGTCGTTTCTCCTCCACAGCCCGCGCGTCGAAAAAATCGAAGTAAGCAAGCGCGGCATCGTGCGCCGCAGCCGCTTATACTATCTGTCGGATAAGGTCGGAAAAGCCGCCCGCATCAAAGAGAAAAAAGCCGTCCGCCCGCAAGCGTGACGCCTCTCGAACTCTTCGGCCTCATCTGCATACTAGCCGTCATTCGGCTCGTGATGTCGCTGCGGCCGATGGCGGTAAGCTCGGGCCAGTCGATCGCAGCGCCGGGCGACCGCACCGCCCGTGTCGCGTCGCCGTCGTTCTCGGCAGTCGTAAAGGAATACCTCGACGCGTTTATCGTCGCGGGCCTCGTTGCCTTATTTCTCATTACCTTCGTCGTACGTACCTTCTTCATACCGTCGGGCTCGATGGAACCGACGTTGCAGATTCACGACGTGTTGCTCGTCAACGAATTCGAATATCACGTGACCAAACCGCACGATGGAGATATCGTCGTCTTCCCGCCGCCGATTCCGACCACGAACGACTTCATCAAGCGTCTCATGGGGAGCCCCGGGGAAACGTTCCGCATTCATGCCGGCACCGTGTATCGCAACGGCGTGGCACTCGTGGAACCGTACATCGCGCAAAAGCCCGCGTACGAATTAGAGATAAAGAACTACGGCGTTTACGTCGACGGCGTCCCGCTCGATCCGAGCGAAGCGAACGTACCGCCGCGCAACAAGTGGACGTCTTCGGACACTATTCCGCCGGGCTGCTATTTCATGATGGGCGACAACCGTAATAATTCCGAAGACTCGCACATTTGGGGTTTCTCGCAGCTCGAAGGCACGTTTGCGACGGGTCCGGAGGCTGGCCACAAGGCGGGGTTTACGGGTCACGCGTTTCTTTTATTCTGGCCGCCGGGGCGCATCGGAATACTGCACTAGCTCCGACAATGTGAACGCGAGCCGGTATCGAATTGCGCCGTGGTGCTTTCGCCCGTGCGTTTCAAATCGGCGGCGAACCTCGCGTGGCAATTTGCGTTGCTCGTTTGTATCGCCTTCGTCGTCGTCGGACTTCGGCCAGGACAAGTGAGCGGATTCTCGATGGAGCCGCGAATCGAATCGGACGAATACGTGCTCATCAACGCGCTCGCGTTTCGCTTCGGTACGCCGCAGCGCGGCGATATCGTGGCTTTCCATCACGAGAGCGCCGGGCGCGCCGTGTACATCAAGCGCGTGATCGGCATACCGGGCGACCGCGTCGCAATCCGCGCCGGTAACGTGCGCGTGAACGGAACCCCGCTAGCCGAACCATACGTGCATTTTCGCGACGGCCGCAGCTTTGCCGATGTCGTCGTCCCGCCGGGCAATTACTACGTGCTCGGTGATAATCGCGGGAATAGCGAAGATTCGCGCGCATGGGGCTTCGTACCGGCGGACGCATTTATCGGCCGTGCGATGTTCGGCGTGTGGCCGCTCTCGCAGCTCGGAAACCTCCGCTGACGCGCGCGGTCTCCGAAGAGGCGACGATCCAGTGGTATCCCGGCCACATGGCCAAGGCCATGCGTCGGCTCGGCGAAGATATGCGCGCGATCGATATCGTCATCGAGGTCGCGGACGCCCGCGTACCGCAAGCGGGCACCAATTCCAATCTCGGCAAATTGCTCGGCCAACGGCCGCGCATTCTCGTTCTCACGCGAGAACATCTCGCGGCTCCGGCAGATACGGCCGCGTGGCTCGCATATTTTCGAGCCGGCGGCCGGGAAGCGTTCGCCGTCGATGCAAAAGAGCGCAGCGGCGTCGCGCGTTTGCGTGCCGCGCTCGAAGGGCTCGCGGGCGATCGTCGCAGCGCACGCGCGATCGTACTGGGCATTCCGAACGCCGGGAAGTCGACCGCGATCAACGCGATTGCCGGGCGAGCGGTAGCGCGCGCCGAAGACCGGGCCGGAGTGACGCGCGCACGGCAGTGGTTTCGTATCGGAACGCTCGAGATCATGGATACGGCGGGCATCCTCGCACCTAAAATCGAGACCGCGGACCAACAGTGGAAGCTCGCGCTCGTCGGCGGCGTGCCGCGCGCTCGCTTCGACGCCGAAGACGTGGTCGCGCGGTTTCACCGCTGGCTCGTCTCGACCGATCCGCAGACGCAAGTGCCCGATTTGGAAACCTACGCGCAATCGCGCGGCTTCGTTCGGCGCGGTACTATCGTCGATATGCACAACGCCGCATGGTCCTATCTCAAGGATTGGAGCGATGGAAAGTTTGGCCGCATGACGCTCGAGAAACCGCCGCAAGCATGACGGACGCCGCGCATAAACGCAGGCTCCGGCGTGAACGGGAGCGGCGCCGCTTGCAGCGCCTGCATCGCTACGAGCAAGCCGCGCACGGACGCGGCTTCACGCTCGTCGGCGGCATCGACGAGGTGGGCCGCGGGCCGCTCGCGGGGCCCGTCGTCGCTGCCTGCGTCGTCGCTTCGGGACCGCTGATGTTGCGCGGTCTCGACGATTCGAAACGCGTCGTACCCGAACGTCGCATCGAACTCGCGCAAGAAATACGCGCGCAAGCCGTCGCATGGGCGATCGGCGCGGCGTCGGTCGAGGAAATCGAACGCCTCAACATCTATTGGGCGAGCGTCCTCGCGATGGAACGCGCCCTTGCGAATCTCACCATCCCGCCCGATTATCTGTTGACGGACGCCGTGCGAATCAAGTCGTATGCGGGCGAACAGCTGCCGGTGATCAAGGGCGACGCGAAGTGCGCGACGGTCGCAGCCGCCTCGATCATCGCGAAAGTGCATCGCGACGGGCTGCTCGTCGAGCTCGATCGAATCCATCCCGAGTACGGCTTCGCAGAACACAAGGGATACGCGACGGCGCGCCATATCGCGGCGCTCGGCGAGCATGGGCCCTGCGTCCATCACCGGCGAGGTTTTTGGCGCGTGCGCGACGCCCTCACGCTGTTCGAGATCGAAGCGTGAGCGGCGCGCACGCTTTCGGCCGCGACGGCGAAGACGAGGCCGCGCGCTATCTACGCGGTCTCGGCTTCGAAGTGCTCAAGCGTAATCTGCGCGGCCCGAGCGGCGAAATCGACATCGTCGCGCGCGACGGCACGACGCTCGTGTTTATCGAAGTGAAAGCGCGCCGGTCGCATGCATACGGTTCGGCCCTCGGAGCGGTCGATGCGCGCAAGCGGCGGCGCCTGCGGGCGGCGGCCGCCGATTATCTGCAATTCGTCGCGCCAGAGGCTAAAGCGCGCTTCGACGTTTTAACGATCGACGGCACGGGCCCGCGCTTGCACCGCGACGCGTTCGCATGAAGGTTGCGGCGCGGGGCGCAGGGCGACGCGCGCAGGATTTCGGGCGCACAGCCGGGCACGAGCGGAAGCGGGCGAATCGCCACCTAGATGCTCCGGAGCCAATACGCATCGGTATCGCAGTCTTCTCCGTTACACGCCTTGTGACGACGCACTCTTTCATCGAACGTGGCTGCTAGCGTCGCCGCACGGCCTGCCCAAGAGCCGTCGCTCCGCCGTTCCGTAACGCCGTGGGGCTCCTTCTCGTGGGGCTATTCCGACGTCGGTGCCGACATCTTCGTCGGCCTCGGCCTCGTGCTCGGCGCGGCCGCCGGCGCTTCGAACGTCGCGTTTCTTTTTGCCGGGCTCGTCTACGTCTGCATCGGGCTCGCGTATACCGAACTGGCGGCGGCCTACCCCGTTGCGGGCGGTGGCCAATACTTCGTCTTCCGCGGACTCGGTGATATTTTCGGCTTTATCGCAGGATGGTCCGTACTGCTCGATTTTACGATCGACATCGTGCTCTTCGCGTGGAGTTGCATCGACTATCTTAGTAAGCTCGTTCCGGTCCTAAGCTTTACGGCGCATCCGTGGGTGCACTTTTTAACGGTGCTCGCAATTATTTGCGGGCTCGCGGCGCTCAATATCATCGGCGTGCGCGAGTCGAGCGCGTTCAACGAACTCGTCAGCGGCCTCGATGTGGTGAGCGAGACCTTAATCCTATTCTTCGGCTTTTTATTCGCGTTCGATCCGGCGCTGCTCGTACACACCATGACGGTCGCGTGGCCCACGCCGTTCGCACTCATGAACGGCGTGTCGCTCGCCATCATCTCGTTCGTCGGTCTCGAATCGATTTCACAGGCGGCGCAAGAAACGCAGCGGCCCGCCTCCGTTATTCCGCGTTCCTCGATCAGCTTGATCTTGACGATTTTGATCTTCGCGCTCTCGTACTCGAATCTCGCGCTCGGCATGCATCCTTGGCACGAGATTCCCAAGGACGCGGCGGGGCATTCGCAACAGCTCTGGCACTATCTCGGCAGCGAAGACAACAACGGTGCCGCGGTCGCCGTACTCGCCGCGAACGTGCCGTATTTCGGCGCCCTCGCGGCCTTCTACGTGCCGGTCCTCGGCGCGATTTTGCTGCTGATCTCGAGTAATTCGGGCGTCTTCGGAAGCTCGCGCATCGCGTATGCGATGAGCGGTACGCGGCTGTTGCCGAGCCTCTTCCAAAAGGTTCATCCCAAGTTTCGCACGCCGGTCGTTTCGATCTCGGTGTTCTGCGGCGTCGGCATTCTCGAATTGATCTTCGCCTCGTTGCCGAGCCTCGATCCGCATCTGCGTGCGCTCTACAGGCATCTCTTTCACGGCGAAGACGGCATCACGTTTCTCGGCGATTTGTACGCGTTCGGCGCGGCTGCGAGTTATTCGTTCGTCTTCATCGCGCTCATAGCGCTGCGCCTCAACGATCCGCAGAGCCCGCGCAAATTTAAGATGCCGCTCAACATTCCGTTTACGTATCGCGGAAATCGCGTCGAATTTCCGGTCGTAGCCGTCATCGGGTTTCTCGGTATCGTCTCGATCTTGGCATTCACGATGATCACGCATGCCATCGGTCGCGTGGCCGGGCCCGCCTGGATCGTGCTTGGCATCATCGGCTACATGGCGTTTCGCCGTAGCCGGAAGCTGCCGATACTCGGCTCGCAGCCGCACGATTGGCGTCGCGCGCAAATAAACATCTTGCAAGAAGCGGGCGAGCTCGAACTGATGGATGAGTATCTGGCGAACGTCAAAGCGATGGACGCACGCAAAGCGGCCGCAGCCGGAGAGCCCCTACCGTGAGACGGCTGGTTCGCAGCGAAGGCTACGTCCGCGCGCGTCTCGTCAGCGGCGCGCTCTTCATCGTGCTCGGCGCACTCGTAATTTTCCGAACCCTCGCCGTAACGGGCCTCGCGGGCACGGCTATTCCCGGCACCGTGCTCGGATTCGCGATGATCGCGCTCGGCGTGCTACGCTTTCGCGATTACGTACGGGCGAGAGCGCGATAGTGGGCGCGTAGTGGGCGGAATCGTGGTGCATCTCACGGGCGTCGTGATCGCACTCGGCGTGCTCGCTTCGATCTCCGCGACGCTCTATTGGATGCTGCATCCACCTACCACGACCGCCGAGCGCGCGGCCAACGTCACCGAGCGCGACGTCGACGAGATGATCGGCAGCGTCATCATCGTCTTCTCGCAAGAAATTCATTCCGAACATATGATGTCGCTCGCCGTGCGCGTTTCGCGCCGCGAGCGCGCGCGACTACTCGCGGCGTACGTTATAGAAGTGCCGCATACGCTGCCGCTCGATGCAGAAATGGAACGCGAACATCGCGAAGCGCTCGGCGTGCTTCAAGTGGCAGAATCCATCGCACGCAAGAACAACGTCGAGATCAGAACCGAAATCGTACGCGGGCGCCAGGTTCCGGCGGGCGTACTCGAACTCGCGCGCACGCAGGACGCGCACCTCATCGTGCTCGGCGCCTATCGCGAAGGCAAGTACATGGGCGCTCCGCTCGGGCGGGCGATCGAAGTCATCGCCGCGCAAGCGCAGTGCGACGTCCTGATCGGCGTCCAAGGCAATCGCGGCAAAATCCTGACGCCGCCGGGCCCGGGCCGCCCGGCCAGAGCGCTCCCGTAGCGCCTGATATGTTCGGGGTGGGGCATGTCGAAGGACTGTCCCCAACAGGTCGGCCACA
>CAXTIY010000214.1:0-6283 GCA_964244215.1 uncultured bacterium | reverse complement strand
GCAAAGCTTTCTTCACCGGCACGACCCTCTGCATCGGCTGCAAGGCGTGCGAGGTCGCGTGCAAAGAGTGGAACGGGTTGCCGTCCGACGGCTACGATTTTACCGCGCAATCGTATGACAATACGGGCGAACTCGGCGCCACGACTTGGCGGCACGTTGCGTTCATCGAACAGATCGATGCGCGCCCGGAGCACGTGGTCTATGAGAACGCGGGCCGTTGGCTCATGGAATCCGACGTATGCAAGCACTGCACGCACGCCGCGTGCTTACAGGTCTGCCCGACGGGCTCGCTTATTCGCACGGAATTCGGAACGGTCGTCGTGCAGGACGATATCTGTAACGGGTGCGGATATTGCGTGCCCGCCTGTCCGTTCGGCGTTATCGCGAAGAACGAAAGCATCGGACGGGCCGCCAAATGTACGTTATGTTACGACCGGCTGACGGATGGCCAAGTGCCGGCCTGCGCCAAAGCCTGTCCGACCGAATCGATCCAATACGGCGATCTCGCGCAGCTGCAGCACGATGCCGACGCCCGGCTCGAGAAGATCCGGCGCGAAGGCAATTACCGCGACGCGAGTCTGTATCTGCGCGATCCAAACGACGGGATCGGCAGCGCGGGCGCTTTCTTTCTGCTGCTCGATAAACCGGAAGTGTACGGCATGCCGCCGGATCCGGTCGACACCACGCGCGATCTTGCGAAGATGTGGCGCAGCGCCGCCGTGGCCGCGCTAACGCTCGTCGGCGTTACGGCGCTCGCGGGCGTGGGCTTACGGCGGTGAGCGATTCGTATTACGGTCGTCCGATCGTTAAGGCACATGACTGGAAGTGGTATATTCCGGCCTACTTCTGGATCGGCGGTATGGCGGGTGCCGCGGGCGTGGCGTGCGTCGTCGCGCGTCTTCTGGGTTACGATAAGCTCGCGACCGTTCAGAAGCGCGCCGCGCTCGCAGGCGTGCTCGTCTCGCCCGTCCTGCTGATCGCCGATCTCGGTATGCCGCAGCGTTTCGTCAATATGCTGCGCGTTTTTAAGCTTTCGTCGCCGATGAGCGTCGGGACGTGGATCATCTCCGCCTTCGGCGGCGCCATCGTCGCCTCGACCGCCGCAGAATTGCTCGGGCAAGAGCGGGCATCGCGCGGTTTGGAATACGTCGTCGCGTTCATCGGCCCGATGCTGACCGTCTATACGGCCGTGCTCGTGTGCGATACGGCGACACCGGTTTGGCACGAAGCCTACGAGACGTTGCCCTTCGTCTTCGTCGCGAGCGGCGTTTCGGCCGCGGGCGCCGTGGGCGCGGCGTTCTCGCCCCCGGCGGAACGCGCGCTGCCCCGTCGCATGATGACGTTCGGCGCGCTCGGGCTCGGCGTCGCGAGCCAAGTCATGGAGCGCCGGCTCGGCGCGTTCATCGCAGAACCGTATCGGCAGGGCCGCGGAGGAACGTTGATGCGCATCTCGAGCGTGCTCGGCCTCGCGGGCGCGGTCGTGTCGCTCGCCGGCCACGATAACGTCATCACGACGCGCTGCGCCGCCGCGTGTGTATCGCTTGCGGGTATGTTCGAACGCTTCGCCGTTATGGCCGCCGGGAAACAGTCGGCGAGCGATCCGAAGTACGTCGTCGAGCCGCAGCGCGCGCGACTCGCTGCCCGCGAGGCGGCTTCCGCGTCGCCGTGATTTGGCGCTTCGACCCGCTCGTCATCGTGACTGCCTCGATAAGCGTCGCCTTGTATGGATTCGGCATCGCGCGTTATCGGGCGCTGCGCAAACGGCCTTGGCCGCGATCGCGTACGCTGTGCTCGGTTACGGGGGTCGTCAGCGGAGTCGTCGCGATCGAGTCGCCGCTCGATGCGGCGGGCGACGCGCGCTTCGCACCGCACATGTGGCAGCACCTCATTCTTACCGACGCGACCGCACCGCTCGTGCTGCTCGGTGCGCCGCTCTTACTCGTCTTGGGCGTCGCGCCCACGCGAGTCGCTCGCCGTATCGTCGGCGCGCTCAAAAGCGGCGCCGGCCGGTGGTTGACGTTTCCGCTGGTCGGATGGAGCGTTTTTATTCTATCGCTGTGGTTGTTGCACTACAGCGGCTTTTTCGAAGCGGCGCTCGACGACGAACGTTTGCACGTCGTCGAGCATGCCGTCTACCTCGGCGCGGCGTTGCTCTTCTGGTTTCCGGTAATCGCGATCGGACCGGCGCCGTGGGCGAGCGGACCGCTCGCCTATCCGCTACGCATGCTCTATCTCTTCGTCGCGATGCCGGCCGAAGGTATGCTCGGCTTTTCGATCAACGGCGCACGTCACGTGCTCTATCCGCATTACGCGGCGGCCGGGCTCGAAGATCAGCAGACGGCGGGCGAAATAATGTGGATCGGCTCCACGCTCGTGATGTTCGTGGCGTTCATGCTCGTCGGCTACGAATGGGCGATAAGCGAGCAACGGCTCGGGCAGCGCATGAACGCGCGACTCGGGCGCTCGGCGAACGGAACGGAGCTAGCGCCATCGAGCGAGAGATGGTAAATGCCGAACGGCTGCCGTGGTCGCACGGGGCGGGTCACGCGCGCCGACTCTACGGCAGCCGTTTCATACGATCGATCGGCTAGGTTTCTATTGGCGCTCGAACTCGTAATTATTTCGATTCTGATACTGCTCAACGGGGTGTTCGCACTGGCGGAATTCGCAGTGGTGAACGCTCGCAAGCCTCGTCTTGCAGCAATGGCAGAATCCGGGCGGCGCGGTGCCCGAGCGGCTCTCGCGTTATCGGAAGATTCCGGCCGCTTTTTACCGACGGTACAGATCGGCATCACGCTCGTGAGTATCTTGACCGGTACGTTCTCGGGAGCCCCGGTAAGCAAGTACGTGAGCGCCATACTTGCGGCAATCGGACTGCCGAGGGGGCTTAGCGAGTCGCTAGGCTTTGGTGTGGTCGTGGCGATCGTCACGTATTTAACCATCGTGATCGGTGAGCTCGTGCCCAAACGGGTCGCGCTACGCAGTCCGGAAGTCGTTGCCTGCTGGGTTGCGCCCCCGATGACCGCGCTCTCCCGACTCGCGGCACCGGCGGTTTGGTTGCTCGAAGCCTCCACGGCGCTCGTGTTCCGGCTCTTACGCTTGCGCACGGAAACCGAAAGCGCCGTGACCGATGAGGAAATTCACTCCATCGTCGCCGAGGCGGAGGGCGCGGGCATCATCGAGCCGGCGGAGCGCACGATGATCTCCGGCGTGATGCGCCTCGGCGACCGCCCGGTGCGCGGCGTGATGACGCCACGAACCGATATCGATTGGATCGACCTCAATACGAGCGACGAGCAAATACGCGTGGCGCTGGCTGCCACGCAGCATTCACGCTTGCCCGTCTGCGAAGGAACGCCTGACGGCATGCTCGGAGTCGTGCAGACGCGAGAACTGTTGCACCAGATACTCGACGGAGGCACGCTCGACGTTCGAGCCGGCGTGCGTCCCGCTCCCGTCATTCCGGACACCGCCGAGGCGCTGGACGCGCTCGCGGTCTTGCGCAGCGCAGAAGTCCCGATGGCGCTGGTGCATGACGAGTACGGCCACTTCGAAGGCATCGTAACCCCAGCCGATTTGCTGGAAGCGATCGCGGGCGTGTTCCGTGCCGATGCCGATACGGCCGAACCTGCTGCGGAGCGGCGCGAGGACGGATCCTGGAGGTTTGCGGGCTGGTTGCCGGTCGACGAGATGGCCGCCCACCTCGCTATTCGACTGCCCGCCGACAGGAATTACCATACCGTTGCCGGCTATATTCTCGCCGTTCTTCGGCGGTTACCGAGGGCCGGCGAGCATGTCGAGGCGGACGGATGGCGATTCGAAGTCGTGAACCTCGATGGCCATCGAATCGACAGATTGGTCGCCGTCCGGGACAGCGCCGAACCGCAGGGCGAGGCGCCGAACCGACCGAGCGAAGTCGCCCACGGCGATCTTGCGGAGAAAATCAAGTGAAGGTGCTTTATCGATAACGACGGGCGAAAACCGCGTGGCCTCGTGACGTGTGCGTTGTATGAGGGTTCTCGCGCTCCGCTCCCGCTACACGATCTCGCGGCGATTAGCAACGCGTTACGGCGTCCCGAAGCGTTCGTACGGCTCGACGTCGTCGATCCCGCTGCGACCGACTTTGCAACTATTCGAGACGAGTTTGGCTTGCATCCGCTCGCAATCGAGGATGCCGTTAAAGCCCATCAGCGACCCAAGATCGAGGCATACGGGGAGTATTGGTTCGTCGTCATTCACGGTGTCTCGAGAATGCAAGACACCGTGACGATCCACGAGATCGCCCTATTTGCGGGGAAACGATTCATCGTTACCGTCCGCGCAGAACCGGTTTTCGCGCTCGATGAAGTGTTGCGGCGTTGGAACAATCAGCCGGCAAAACTCAAACACGATAGCGGCGCCCTGCTTTATGAGATTCTCGAACGCCTCGACGACGGGTATTCACCCGTCGTCGAGGCGTTCGAGGAACGCGTTTCCGAATTCGAAACGACGCTACTGGCAGACGGTAAGCCGAGCGACACGCTCCTGCGTGAAATCTTTTCGCTGAAAAAAGACGTGCTCCGGTTCCGTCGTGCCGTGTTGCCTTTGCGCGAGTTGCTCGCACCGATCATCCGTGGCGATATCACGCTTTTCGAAGCAGAAGAACTGCCGTACTACCGCGACGTACTCGATCACGTGGTGCGTGTGATCGAACAGATGGACGCCGCGCGCGATCTCGTGACGAACGCACTCGACATTCATTTGGGTCTCGTCGCGAACCGGCAAGCCGAAAATGCGAAGCGTCAGAGCGAAGTCGCAAAACAGCTGACGATTATCGCCACGATCTTCTTGCCGCTAACGTACATCACCGGATTTTTCGGGCAGAATTTCGGGTTCATGGTGGCCCACGTCACGAGTGAACGTACGTTCTGGTTGCTAGGTGTGGGCAGTCAGGTGATCGCGCTCTTGGCGCTGCTGGCGTATTTTCGCTACAAGCGCTGGTTTTAAGCCGGCGCGGCAGCTCGCCCCGCCCGCGTCAATCTCGTTCGTGTAAGCGCCGGCCGTCGGCTTTCGTCCCGGTGTAGAAGATGACTGCGAACAAGAGCCCGATACCCACGATCGCGCTTACGGCGCCTTCCGAGATCGGGCCGAGATATTCCATAACGGCACCGCCGTACGTTTGCGGTTCTTCGGCGAGATAGCGAACGTACGTTGCGATCGCGTCGATGTCTGCTTCGGGTAATTGCGCGCTCGTGAAACGTGGCATCACGCCCGGTCCGATGCGGATCGCTTCGCCGATTTGCGTCGGGTTCGCGAGATCGAGCGGCAGGGCGATCCACTGGTCGCCCGCCGTCGCGCCTTGTGCCGCCGCGCCGTGGCATGCCTGGCAATTGTCTTCGAATAGCGACCTTCCGCGTTGCAGCTTCGCCCGGTCCAGACGTACGGCCGGGATTACGGTGCTGCGCCGTGCGCGTGCATCGACGTACGCATCGAGCGCCGCCGTTTGCCGCGCGTCGAAAAGCGCCGGAACGTGATAAGCCTGCACGCCTGAAGCCATGGTCGCTCCGAGAGGACTCTGTCCCGCCTCCGTATCCGCGGCGCGTAAGGCGAGCGGCATGCGGCCCGTCGTCATGTAAAAATCGACGCTCGCGCCGCCCGCTGCAAGGAGCGATGGAACGCCGCGTGTGCCGGCAAGATCGGCACCGTGACACGTCGAGCAATGGAGGCCGTACAGGGTGGCTCCGTCGCGGCGCAGCGTCGCGGCGTCCGCATGCGGCGCGGGCGCGACGCGCGCGGGTATGCCCGATGAGAATAGCGCGTTCGCGTCGCCTGAACGAAGCGAGGGCGTGAGCCAATGCGTGTCGTCGTTCGCGCACGCTTCGAGCGGCCACAGCGCCGCGACGAGGGCGACCGCGACGGCGATGGCGAGACCGAGAATCGGCAACCGCATGCGCAAGGCGTTCATGCGGGGTCGGCCGCGCGCTCTTCGTCGAAACCGCCTTCGGCGTTACGACGTATGAGCGCGCGCCGGACTTGCTCTCGGCCGGCACGCGATTCCAGGCGCGCGCGTAGTTCGAAGCCGATGGCGACCGCGAGGAAGCCGAGCACGAGCGGCCCGAGCACCGCCAGGAAGCGATACGCGATCATCAACGCTTCGACCGGAACGTGAAATATTTTGGCTTGAATGTCGTCGCTGCCCGCAAAGCCGATCGCCGTAACGAACGTCCAGATCGCGACGCCCGCGCCCAGCCGCCACGGCTTGTCGTACGGCATGTCGACGATATTATGCTCGCGCTCGTCGCCC
>CAXTIY010000213.1:0-6331 GCA_964244215.1 uncultured bacterium | reverse complement strand
GAACGTGTTCCAGCGCTTCTCGCGCCACGTGTGCGCGATGCGATGACGTTCGAGAACCACGTGATCGATGCCGCGCTGCTTCAACGCGTAACTTACCGACAGCCCCGATTGGCCGCCGCCGATGACGATGACGGAATAGTGCATGTCAGACAGCCGTTTCGTAAGGTGCGCGATAGTGGCCGATATGCGCTCGTGCGGATGCTTCCCACGTGAAAGAGCCTGCAACGTCTAAGCCGTTCGCGCGTAAGCGCCGGCGCACGTACGGTTGCAGCGCGCGCAGCATTCCCGTAGCGAGCGCGCGCGGATCGCGCGGGTCGACGAGAAGCGCCGCATCGTTCGGAAGATATTCGGTGAACGGCGCGAGCGCAGAAGTTACCACGGGCGTCGCGCAGGCGAGCGCCTCGAGTACGACGAGCCCGAAGCCTTCGACGAGCGAAGGAAAGACGAACGCATCCGCGGCGCGCAGCAAGGCGACGATTTCGGCGTCGGTGAGCACGCCCAGGACGACGACCGCTTCATCGCCGAGTCCGAGTTCGGCCTGGCGCGCCTCGAACGCGCGCCGATACGCGCCGTGATCGAACACGCTCGCACCGCCCGCGACGATCAACCTCGCATTCGGTCGCGCGGCGCGCACGAGCGCGAACGCTTCGAGAAGACCGAGCGTGTTTTTACGCGCTTCGATGCCACCGATCGTAACGAAGAACGGTCCCGTACCGAAGTCGAGTTCGCGGCGTAACGCGAGGCGCTCAGCGGGTGAGACCGGGCTGAAGCGTCGCAGATCGACGCCGTTCGGCACGACCGCCGCGTCGATGCCGTAGCGCTCCTTCAACTTCTTGCGCCAAAGATTACTGACCACGTAACAGCGCGCCGCCCGTGCGATCGAGCGATCTTGCAAAGCCGCGAGATCGGCATCCGCGAAGTCGTCGATGTGATGCACCGTGCGAACGAAGCTCGCGATAACGCCGCGCTCGACGAGCGTGGCGAGAGCGTTTGCGGAGATCCCGTCTTGCGCGTGGTAGATGTCGAACGTGCGCTCGTTCGCATCCTCGCCGAGCGCGTTCTCGGTTTGGCTAAAGTAATCGACGTACGCGGCGATGCGGCGCCGGACGAACGCAACGACGCCTTCGCGTACCGGTTCGACCGCGATGCGCCGATACGCGCAGCGCGGCGGCCGAGCGAAGTCGCGTTCCGCATCGTCGACGGCGAACAGCACGACATCGTGGCCGATCTCCGTCAGCGCCTCTGCGAGGGCGCAAGCGTGCACCACTCCGCCGCGCGGTTGCGTGGAATAGGTTAGGATCGCGATGCGTAAGCGACTAGGATACGGCATAAGCGTGCGGCTCGGTGAACGGCGTCCGTGCCAGGTCCCAAAACGTTTCTTCTTCTCCGCCGGCCGCAACGCGCAGAAGCCCGTCGTCCGTGCACGTGCCGAACGCCTCGCACGTGATATCGCGCGCTCGGAAACGGTCGCGCACGTCCGCTACGTATTTGGATTTAACGGCTAACAGAAAGCCGTAACTCGGGAAACTCGTCAACCAGCGTTCGAGCGGGACGCCCGGCGGCTTGGGCAGCCGGTCGAGATCCGCACGGGCGCCGATGCCCGAGCATTCGAGCAACATGAGCAGCGTGCCGAGAATCCCACCCATGCTAATGTCTTTCGCCGCGACGCACAGGCCGTCGTTCGCAATCCCTTCGAGAAGCGCGAGATCGCCGCGCAAACGTTCCGATGGCGCTTGCGTGCTGCAATTCCAATACGGATAGGGATCGAAGTACGCGCCGCGCAGATCGATCGCTGCCAAAAGCGTATCGCCCGGTCGCGCATCGAAACTTGTGAGGAGTCGCTTGGCGCGCCCGAGCACGGCGACAGCGAGCCGCTCGCCCGAGCTGCGCACGTTGGTATGACCGCCGACGATCGGCACACCGTACGCCGCCGACGCCGCACGCATGCCTTCAAACACAGCCGGCGCCCGTTCTCCAGCGCTCGCCCACAGCGCATCGACGACCGCGGTCGCCCGGCCGCCCATCGCCGCGACGTCGCTCAAATTGACCATCACGCCGCAGTAGCCCGCAAACCAGGGTTCGAGGCGCACGAACTCGTCGAGCAAACCTTCGATCGCGAACAGACTATAGCCGTCGCCGTCCGGGATCGCGGCGCAATCGTCGCCGTTGCGGCAAGGCGCGCCGGAATCGTCAAGCGCTCGATGTGCGAGCGCGATGTCGGTTTTGTGCAGCATGCCTTTTGCACCGCGCAAGCGCTCGCATAGTTCGCGCAATTCGCCCCGAATCGCACGATACGCCGAACCGCCCGCTACGGCGCTCACCGAGCCCGAGCTCACGAGGCGCGCCGTGCCATGATGAGCGATGTCGAGGCTTCGTCCGCGGCCGGATAACGCGTTAAATCGGCGCGCATCAGCAGATGCGGCTGCCCGAAGAGCGTCATTTCTGAAAGCGGCTCCCACCCGAGACGTCGAAAGAATAGCGCGTTTTGTTTTTGCACGTTTGCCAGAAACGTCTGTGCACCGCGCCCGTGCGCCGTGCTTACCGCACGGTACACGAGTCCGCTGCCGAGGCCGTGTACACTGCGATATTCCGGGTCGATCGCGAGCCGCGAACCGTACCAAAGGCCGGCCGATTCTTCGTGGATACGCACCGTACCGACGACGCGATGCGACATGCCCATCACGTAATCGACCGCGACGATCGGCGATGCGGTAGCATCGAGTTCGTCGCAGTCGCTCTCCTGGAATAAGCGCTGCTCTTCACAGAAGACGTAGCGTCGCAAACGTAGCGCGGCACTGTGCTCCCACGTCTCCGAGACGAGTTTGATGCCGAACTGCGGCGGAACGAAAGGCGGTAGGGCCGGCGGAAACATCAGGTCTTCTCGAAGATCGAGAGCGACGAGCACGCGCCGCACTTACCGCAACCCGCCTTGCTACCCGCGGACGTAAGCCGCGCGTCGCTCAACATAGCGCCGATCTGCGACAGCAAACCGCGCATAAATTCGGGCTCCGGAGACGGCACGTCCTCGAGCGGCGTGCCGCCGATCGGCACGAGCGGCACGACGAACGGATAGACGCCGAGCGCAATAAGCGTGCGGCACATCGCGAGGATCGACTCCGCCGAATCGCCGAGGCCCGCTAGGATGTACGTGCTCACTTGACCGCGACCGAATACGGCGACGGCCGCTTCGAAGGCGGCGAGATAATAATCGACCGGTACCTTCGCCTTACCGGGCATCGCTCGCGCACGGACCTCGGGCTCGACGGCTTCGAGGTGCATGCCGATCGTATCGGCGCCCGCCGCGCGCAGACGCGAGAACCAAGCGAAATCGTCCGGCGGTTCGCATTGCACCTGAAGCGGCAGCGCGACGGCCGCCTTAATCGCCGCGGCGCTTTCGCATAGCACCGCCGCGCCGCGGTCGGTTACATTGGGTGTACCCGTGGTGAGCACCGCGTGCTTCACGCCGTCGAGCAGCACCGCCGCGCGCGCGACTTCCGCGAGTTCTTCCGGCGTTTTGCGCGCGACCGTGCGGCCCGCTTCGAGCGAGGCACCGATGGCGCAGAATTGGCAACGCGTGCGCCGGTTCGTATAGCGGATGCAATCCTGCAGCACGGTCGTCGCGAGCACGTCGCGTCCGTGCAACGTCGCGATCTTCCAATACGGAATACCGTCGAACGTCGAGAGCGCGTAAAAGCGCGGCGTCGGCGGAAACGAGACGCGCGACACGGCGACGCCGTCGCGTTCGAGCACGGCACCGTTACCCGACGGACGCGCGACGAAGGGAGAGTGCGCAACGCTACCCGTATGCACCGGCACCATGACCGTGCGGCCTTCGATCGTAATCGCTTTATGATCGGAGGGCCCGGCGCCGCCACGACGGCTCGGCGCGCCCGCGCTTACGTCAGCGAGCCGCAGCCCGAGCGACTGGAGCTCCGTAATCAAGTTCCGCGAAATCGTCTCGCGTACGTCGATCACCGTCATGGCTCTTCTCCTCCGTAAGACCTTCGGGCGTTGCCCGACTGGTTAGCTGCTCCGCTACGTGCATGGGGACTTTCGGCCGCGAGTCGATTAAGAGGCTAAGCAATTCCGGGCGCGCGTAATGGCCGACCGAATCCATCATTCGTTTGCGTTTGGTCACGAGCGCGAGATCGAGATCCGCAACGATCTCGCCTTCGCCGTCGGTAAGCGGGGGCGCGAGATGCTTGCCTTCGGGCGTAACGATCGCCGTGCAGCAGCCCCCACGTAGCGCGTTTTGCAACGGCCCCGAGGGCACGATCGAAACGATCTGTTCTTCCGTCAACCACGCCGTCGAATTTATTACGAAGCAGCCCGCTTCGAGTGCGTGATGGCGAATCGTCACTTCCATTTGGTCGGCGAAGATCTGTCCGACGAGCGAACCCGGAAACTGGCTGCAATGGATCTCTTCGTTCTGCGCCATGAGGGCGTAGCGTGCGAGCGGATTGTAGTGTTCCCAGCACGCGAGCGCACCGACGCGGCCGACGGCGGTCGGCACGACGCGCAATCCGCTGCCGTCGCCCATGCCCCAAACCATCCGCTCGTGATACGTCGGCGTAATCTTACGCCGCTTCAAGACGAGTTCTCCGTTCGCATCGAAGATAAGTTGCGCGTTGTACAGCGTTCCGCCGTCGCGTTCGGTTACGCCGAGTACGACCACGATACCGAGTTCGCGCGCGAGCGAAGCCACCGCCGCCGTTTCGGGCCCCGGTACCACGACCGCTTCTTCGTAGAGGCGCAAATGCTCGGCGCCCATCTGGGCGGGCGGGGTGATAAATGAAAAATAGGGATAGTACGGGACGAACGTCTCCGGAAAAACGACGATTTGCGCACCGTCCCGGGCGACGGCGCTAATCTTCGCGAGGACTTTCGCCATCGTCGCAGCGCGACCGTGCAGATCGGGCGAGAGCTGCACGGCGGCTGCGCGAACGATCATACCGTCCAGGTTTGCATGACGAACGAACCTTCGCGGCGGTGAATCAGATTGAGATCGAGCACGTCGAGCGGACTGATCGGAATGATGCCCTCAATAAGCGACGGTTCGCCGTGACCGTACAGCGCTTGCAAAGCGAATCGGCAGCAGTAAACTTTGCCGCCTTCTTCCATGAATTTGACGAGCTGCTTATTGAAATTCTGATGGCCCGGAAATGCCTCGTCTCCAAGCGTCGGGAAGCCGCGCTGCACGCCGAGCGTCACGCCCGGGCCATAGAGCAGGATCGACGTCTCGAAGCCCTTGCGCTGCAATCGGGTGGCTTGGAGCAAGTTGACGAAGCCGATCGAACCTTCGAAAGCGACCGTGTGAAACGTCACGAGTGCCTTTTCGCCCGGCAGCGCTTTCACGTCTTCGAATACTTTATTCTCATAGTCGACGAGGTAATCGCCCGACTTATGTTTGGGATAATCGACAACCGGCATGCATTCGACCCTTTAGCGGTGGTACGGCTCCTGTTCCGACAAAGGTCCACGGCAAAGAAAAGCCACGCTACTTGTGGCCCGTGACGACCGCACCTTCCGAGGAGACGCTAGAGAAACTTAATCGTGAAGCGAGCTTACCGCCGCTGCCACGAGTTAAGAAGCCCACCCGATATCGTAACACTCAGACTGATTCGACCAATGTAGAACGGATACGAAGCACTTTGTCCATCGGCATAGACCAAGGAGGCAGAACGGAGCCAGGGCGGCGGCGTCGCCTCGGTGAGCTCCTGAAAGCGAAGCGTGCGAATCTGACGCCGGGGCGCCTCGGACTGCCGATCCATCGCCGGCGCCGCGTGCGGGGCTTACGACGCGAAGAGGTAGCGCTGCTAGCAGGTATTAGCGTTACGTGGTATACGCAGCTCGAATCCGGGGCCGATATCACCGTGTCACCGGCGCTCGTGGGCCGCATCGCAACCGTGCTCGAACTAACCCCTCTCGAGCGCGCGTATCTTTTCACTCTGGCGTTCGACGAACTCAGCGCCGTCGATGCGGTGGTTCCGGAACTCGGTATTCTCGCGGGTTCCCGCATCGCAGCGGAAACGTTTCGAGGCGAGATCGCGCTCGTGCTGCGAGCGCATCGCGCACTCAAAGCGCAGATATACTCGTCGCTCCTGCACGGCAATATCGACGCGCTCCTGCCGCATCTCGACGAAGCGCGCTGCCCGATCGGCTTCTGGTTGCACGACGATCTCTCGCACGTCCTTCGCGCGGACGCACACTACACGCGGGCGGCGCGCATTCACGTCGCGTTCCATCGGGAGATCGATAAGGTCGTAAGTGCCGGTTGCACGGGCGTGCCGGCGCACGTCGAACGTCTTATTGTCGATCGCAGCCGCTACGT
>CAXTIY010000212.1:0-6340 GCA_964244215.1 uncultured bacterium | reverse complement strand
GCGGCGATGGCGACGGCGACTTGATAGGGTAGCGTCGTTTTGGTAATCGTATCGACGCGTACGCCCGTGAAGTTTGCGACCCATACATTCTGCGTATTGGTTGGATCGCACACGTTTTGCACTTGCACGACCGCCATAACCGCCGCCACGAGCGTGACCGCAGGTAGCACGCCGAGCCCGGCGAGTACGGTATAGACGGCGATGCCGACACCGAACGGATTGAGCGGACCGCGGTAGAGCGAGAGCGGCGAAAGCAAGCCGAAGAGTACGACGTAGCCGACCCACGACCGTGGCGCGATCGCCGAAACGAGCGGCGAGAGCGCCGCCTTGACGCTCGGCAATCCCGTCGCCACGAGCAGCATGCCGATGCCCATGAAAAGCACGATTGCGGGCGCGACGTCTTCGACACCGCGAATCGCGGCCGCGACGAACGTTTCCACGGCACGGCGCGGTGCGGCCGTCGCGATGCCGTAGACCGCCGCAAGCGAGAACGCGACGACGGGGCTCGCGCCGAGAAAGAAATAAAAGACGATGGGCAACACGGGCGTGACGAGTGCGTAGAGCGGCGCGCGTTTACGCGCGAGCGGTTCGTCCGTCGCGAGCGCCCACATCGCCGAGCCGCGCGTAACGCGAAAACGGACGAAGGCGAAGACCGCAAGCGCCAGCGCATCGATAGCCGCAAGTGCGAAGGCATACGGTTGCATCTGCGCGCGTTCCACGCCGAACGTTTTCGTGTAAAACGTCCACTGCGCGATATTGAAAATAAAGCCGAGCGCGAAGGCGAGCATGAAGAGCGTCGCGGCCGTCTTACGCGGCACCCCGATCGTCATCATGATCGGCAGCACGATCGAGCCGACCATGATGATCGCGCCGAGTCCGGTAAGCGACGTGAAGAGAATCGCGACCGCGACCGACAGCGCGAGCGCGAGAACGGCGGGCCGGTCGCCGCCGAATTCCGCCGCGTACGTCACGATCGTTTCCGCGATTCCCGTGGCGAGCGTTACGCGCGAGAGCAGCGCGCCGAAGATGACGGTTATGATGACGGGTGCGAGCTTCGTCGTGCCGTCGACAATCGTCGTCTCGAAGCCGCCGAGCCCCGCGCCCGCAACGACCGCGAGCCCAAGCGCCATGAGCGGTACGGCGAGCAGCGCCGGTAGGAGTCGCGCGTACATCAGCCCCGCCGCCAAGGCGAAAATCGCGAGCATCGCGATACCGCTCACCGTGTTATCGGATCGAGGAGCAGCAGCTCGTCCGCGCCGCTGTGGTGGTTGCCGACGGCCAGGATCCGGCCGTTCGCTGCGATGCCGTACGCACCCGAGATGTGCCACGCATGCGGCACCATATCGTCGAGATAGCGCAGGCGTCGCGTTGCATCGCCGCCCGCAATAACGAAGCCACCTCGGTCCACGGCACCAACGAGCGTACCGTCGTCTGCGATCGCATATGCCGCGCCGTGCGATGCGGATAGGCGAACCGTATTACCGGCCGTCCACATGACGGGGTGCCCGTCGCTCGCGCCGTACTTCGTTTCGTCATCACCGGCGACTGTGCCGCTACCGTTTACGGCATAAGCGACGCCGGGCCCGAGTTCGCTGCGCAGTCCGTCCGTCCACTCGAGCGCGATCGTGGGGAGCAGTCCGGGCGTCGTCCAATTCACACCGTCGCTATAACCCGCGACGAACTGCCCTCGCATTGCGGTCGCGACGCCGTAACCGAGTGAGAATCCGCGCCCGGCCCGCGTGTATCCGGTTTCCTGTTCCTGATAGTGCGCCGTGCTCTGCGCTTCATCGAGGTTTGCGAACGTATATCCGTAGTCGCCGTTATAGGCGGCGTTTATCGGCGTATCGGCCGCGCCGACGCTGCGATTGGTGGGATGGAGCGGAACGAGGTCGGCCGTCGTGTCGTGCCAGCCGTCTCCGTTCCAAAGTGCCGCACTTCTGAAAATGTGCAGGTATGCGCCGCTGCTGACGCACGAGATCGACACGAAAGGCGTACCGTCTCGCGCGACCGCAACCGCGTCGAGGCGCGCGGTGGGCTGTGAGTTGGACGACGTGGCGCCCGGTGCCGCGCACGAATCGTATGTCGCGTGGCGTGGAAAGGTCAGCACGGTACGGCTTCCGTCGTTCCTGACGATCAGCACGCTCGTGCCTTCAAACGACGTTCCGGCAAAGGACGCCGGCAGCGGGCCGACGATTGCGGCTACGCTACCGCCGGCACCGAGCGCGAAGGTCGTGGGCCGCGCATACGACGAGCTACCGGTCGCGAGCGTCAACCCGAGAATTCCCGCGCCCTGCGGTGGCGCGACTTCTCGCAAGCTGTATGCAAGCGGCGCCGTCATGGTGTCTGCTTCAAGCCGAGCGCCTCATCGAACGACGGCAGCGTTTTCTTACCGACGTAATCCGCATACGTTAGATCTTGAATACGATCGGCGCGGGCGATCGCGAGGTCGGCTGCAACGTGATAGCGTTCGAGCACGCTTTCCTCGTGACTCGGCCGGTCCTCATAGTCCCACGCCGCGCGCACGAGCGGTTCGAGGCCGAGCATTGCATCGCGCTGTTCCCAAAAGAGATACTTCGTTATGTTGAGGCCGCGATAGACGAAGCCATCGTGTTTCCCGACGTTCACGCGAGCATCGTTGTAATAGTCGCGCGCTTCGTACGCTATCTGGTATTCACGTCCGAGCACGTCGTAGCGACGCGCCGCGAGAAACATTACGGCAGCGGCGTTTGCGTGTAGCGGCGGAGGCGGAGCGAGACGCAAATGCGTTTGGGCGTCTTCCGCTGCGAGGCGCAGCGCCGACAAGTCGACCGTTTTTCCGACGTTCGTAAGATCGGACCGGAACGTATCGGCCCAAAAAAGATAGTCGCCGTATTCGCGTGGATTACCGCGGATAAGCGTGCGGCACGTTGCGAGATCCGCGAGATCGTTTGCGTACCCTGCGTCGGCCGTCCCGAAAAACGCGCTCGGAAAGTCGCGTGCGAAACGCGTCCGGTCGACCGAGCCCCCTTCCCAGGCACTCGCCGCCGCATAGACCACGGGATACCAGCTCGCTTCGAACAGCGTCTCTCCGTCGTCGTTCCAAACCGTTTGGAAGAGACCGAGGACGTGCGACGCCTTGCCTTCGGTCACGAAGCGATCGATGTTGCCGAAGGCGCCGTCGAGATCGGGATAGATCTCGTTCCAATTGAGCGCTCCGGGCGCGACGAGCTGCTCGAAGCCCGCGCGCGCGATGCGATCGATATATGGTTGGAACGTCGTTTCCCGGCCGTAATGCCAATTCACGAAGACGAGCGCTTTCGGCAAATCCGCGAAGAGTTCGGGATGCTTCGAAACCGCGTCGTCCCAGATGAGCGGCCGCCCGCCGCCGTGCGCGATGACGAATGCGGCCGTGCCGGCAACGTGCCGCGCGAAGACGGCGCCCTCGCCCTCGCGCGCGACGAGCGCGTGTGAGATGCCGCGCCCGAGATCGCTCGGCTCATCCGAGCCGATATGGAAAAACGGCGGATGCGGTACGGCGAGGAGTTCGTCTGCAATCAAGTCGCGCGCGTAGGCTTCGCCCGCCGAACTCGCGGGCGCGAGCAGATAGCCGTGCGGTAACTCGGCCAGCGGCGCATAGCGTTCGAGTCTTAACGTTTCGTGCATGTGGGCGAAGGTTTGCTGTTCCGGGATGAGCGCGACGTGGTAACGCGCCGCATACGTCGCGAGGTCGTGCAGTTCGCCCGGGGTGATGCCGTCCGGGGGAGCGGGCAGCGGATGCTGCGGATCGACGAACACGTGCTCCATGTACGGCGAATAACCGTTCATCTTGAAGCTCGCGATCGTGCGGATGCGCTCTTTAAAATATCGCATCGTGGGCAGCGGTCCGCGCGACACGTCGTCGGAGAGAATCCGCCAGCGAAGCGCCGGCTCGTCAGCGATCGCGACGCACGGTAGCATCCAACCGCGCGCCCCCCGCTCGGGCAATTGCGCGAGCGTCATGAACGCATCGAAGGCGCCTTCGGCATCGGCCGCGTCGACACGTACGCCGGCCGGTGCGACCGACAAACGGTACGCTTCCGCCGCGCGCGGCGCACCTTCGCCCGCGACGTTGAGCGTCAGTCGCGCGGGAATCGCGGCGCGCGCGATGCCGAGCGCGAGCCAGCGGTCGGCCGCGAGTTCGGCTCCGCCATCGCTTGCGGCGCGCCGAGTCAACGGCCCGAGAAATGGGCCTGCATCGACGGCACAACCCGAAGTGACGTCGAGCGTGCGAGGCCTCGGGATGAGATGTAACTCACCCTGTGCGGCCCGTGCGGCAGGCGAAGCGGATGCACAATACGCGAGCAACGAGCAAACGCATGCGACGGCGCGAATCACACGCCCGCTGTTCGGCCGCAGGCGAATAACGCCCCGTTCAGACGCCCGCAATCTGGCCCACGCCGACTTCGGAAGAGAGAGGAAGCGCAAGCGGAAACGTGACATTGGCCCGCATGATCCGCTTCGGTGCGCTCTCTTTTTTGATGTCGGCGCTTCTCGTTGCCGCGCCGTTCGCGCCCGCCGGAGCCGCGACGTCGCCGATGCGGCACGATCTCACGCTGCGCGCCGCCGCCGTTCATGTGGCCGAGAGCAGTGCCGCGACGAGCGGCGGAATCGGTTCGTCGAATACGATAACAGCCGATCCGCCCGTGCCGAGGCCCGACGTCGCTCCATGCGTGAAGCGCCTTTTCACGAACCGGGCGTTTTCACAATACGCGGCGCAAACGTTCGCGTACGAGCCGCCCGCCAGTTGTCCCGGGCCGTTCCAAAAAATCGTCTTCAATGGAGACTTCAGCGTTTCGGCCGGCATTCAATTCGATCGCACCGCGTCCATCGAGATCGGTAACGTACCGATCTTCTTCGGAACGACGGCCGAGCCGAGCCCGAACCTCTCGCCTTCCTGGCACGTGGAAAGCGACGTCACGGCAGATGCGAAGCTACTCGCGCGGCCGCAGCCGGGCGAAGTCGACATCTTCAACATCGTGGACTCGACGTATACGGGCGTCATTACGGGCTCGGCATTTCTGCAATTCTATCCGGCCGCAACGCGGGCGCCCGTACCCGTTCCCGATCTCGTGCTGCCCGTTCCGAACGCGGCGGGCGGGCCCGCGCATCTGCCGACGGGGCAGAGCGTCCTGAGCGCGACGTACACGCTTCCGACCAACGTCGAAAGCGCGTATCTCGATGTGTACGCGCAGAGCCAACAAACGGACGAGCAATACTTTCTGTGCGCGCCGAGCAACGTCGCGAGCGGCTTGTTCACGTGCCCGAATACGGCGTTTCGCGAAACCGAAATCAGCATCGACGGACGGCCCGCAGGCGCCGCACCCGTCTATCCGTGGATTTTCACGGGCGGCCTCGATCCGTACCTTTGGTTTCCGATTCCGGGCGTCCAGACGCTTAACTTTAGACCGTATCGCGTAAGCCTGACGCCCTTCGCAAGCGTGCTTGCCGACGGGAAGCCGCACACGGTCGCCTTCTCGGTCGACAATGCGAATAAGTATTTCCAAGGCTTCGCGACGCTGTTCGTTACGCTCGACCACGGGAGCCGCCGCGTCACGGGCAAACTTACGCGCGATACGCTCGCGGCGAATCCGGCACCAATCGTCAAGACGGATCTGAGCGGCACCTCGCCCTCACTCGAGGGCACCATTCGCGTAACGAGTAATCGCGTTTACACGATCGCGGGCTACGTGCAAACCTCGCACGGCCGCGTAACGACGTCCATCGCTTCGACGCTCGCTTTCACGAACTGGCAGCGCTATTCGAACGAGTCGGCGACGACGGGCGATCTTACCGCCAATCAAACGACGACGGCGAAAACGACGATCGTCACGCAGAAGCCGCGCGGAATCGACGTCGATGCGAGCGCGATTGCGTTCCCCGTATCCGTTACGCTCGATCTCGTCCTCGACGCGACGGTCACGGGCGTACAAAGAGCGAAGGTCGATCAGCACTTTTCGCAAGCCGACGCAGCGTACGGGCAGAGCGGAGTTTCGGCCGCCTTCTCGAGCAACGAAGTAACGAGCGCCGATACGCTGGACATCGCGGATGGCGGCATCTCGGGCAACACGGGTCAAAAGAGTGCGCAGACCTATCTGGCCTACGACACCGCTACCGGCTGTTACGCGAAGTTCCTCGAGGCCGCGAACAACGTCCTTACACACGACTCGAAACTCGCGTGTAACGCCGGCAGTGCCCTCGGCGCTTTGCGGGCGTTACTCGGGCCGTAACCCAAGTCGCCGAAGCGCGATATCCCGCCCTTTCACGGTACTGCGGCGCGCGAGATTGCGCTACGCTAGCTTTTCGTTCGCCGCTTAACGAAGGA